>DATLEB010000233.1:0-40824 GCA_035525615.1 Kofleriaceae bacterium
CGCCGTGGTCTGGCTGGCGATGGTGGCGTCCTTCATGATCACGTACACGCGCGTGCAGGGTGAGGCGCAGGGCGTGCGCGGCGTGCCCAACCGCCTGATGCGACGGCACGAGCGCACCACGTACGTCGGCGTCGGCCTCGCAGCCAGCCCGATCCTCGCGTCGTTCCTCGAGCCCGGCGTCGCGCACCCCGTCTTTCACCTGGCGCTCGTCGGTTGCGGCGTCGTCGCGCTGGTCGGCAACGCCGCCGCGGTCGGCCTGGCGTCGACGATTCACCAGCGGCTGCGCGCCACGCACGGCGGAGGCCGCTCGTGAGCGCCGCGGTCCGTGCCGGCGTCCATGCCCTGGTCCTCGCCACCGCGCCCGCCGACGATCGCGTCCTCGTCGGGGTCTCGCTCTCCGAGCGCGCGCGTCGCTCCGCACGCCACGCCGGCATCGCGCCTGGCCGCATCCACGTCGTGCGCGACCCCGCCGACCTCGCCGCCGCGCGCCGTCTCATCACGGGACCGCTGGTCGTCGTGCGGGCGCGCGATCAGGTCGTGATGCCGGCCCTCGTGCGCCTGCTCGCGCCCGATCGCCCCGGCACGCGCGTCGCCGTCGATGCCACCGGCGCCCATGCCGGCGCGCTCCGCCTCGAGCCCGGTGAGCTTCCGCAGCTGTGGGCCGCGCTCGACGCGGATCTCGCCGAGGGCGACCACGCCGTCGCGGCCCGTATCCTGGCGACCGCGCCCGCCGCCGCCGTTCCCGGCATCGTCGCCGACACGGTCGTCCGGGCCGACAGCACCACGCACCACGTCGCGCGCACCGCCGCCGAGGCCCGCGCCGCCACCGCGTGGCTCTGGCGCTTCATCCACAAGCCCGAGCTCGACAGCGTCTTCACCCGCTACCTCTGCCGCCCGCTGGCGCGCCCGCTGACGCACCTGTTCGTGCGCCTGCCTTTCACGCCCAACATGATCACGGTCTTCTCGATCCTCGTCGGCTGGCTCGGCTGCGCGCTCGCCGCGGGCGCGAGCTACGGCACGCACCTGGCCGGGCTCGCCGTGATCGTCTTCGGCAACGGCCTCCTCGACGCCGTCGACGGCGAGGTCGCTCGCCTCCGCCTCCAGTTCTCGCGCGCCGGCGACTGGCTCGACGCGTTCGGCGACCACACCATCCGCATCGGCCTCATCCTCGCGCTCGGCCGCCACGTCGCGGCGCAGCTCCCGTCGCTGCCGATGTGGCCGCTCGCGCTCGCCACCGCCGCCGCCACGCTCGCGGCGATGGCGCCCATGTACTGGTACTGCCTCTCCGTCCACCGCACCATCAACCTGCAACACTACGGCGAGGTCACCGGCGGCACGCGCGGCTGGAGCTCGCAGCTCTCGAGCCGCGACTTCACCGACTACGCCTTCCTCGTCCTCGCGGCGTCGGGCCTCTCCGTCATCAGCCTCGCCGGCACCGCCGCCGGCGCGCTGGTCGCGCTCGCGACCGTCGTGCGCGCTCACCCGCGCGCGATCAGGCGACGGCGCGCTGCGCGCCAGCCAGCACTCGCGTGAACGCGGCCTCGACGCCGTCGACGTCCGCCGCGGTCAGGTGTCCCATCGTGCACACCTGGAACTGCCGCGGATCCTCGATGGCGCCGTACAGGATGTAGAAGCCCTGCGCGGCCATGCGCTGCGTGAGCTCGGGATAGAGCATCCCCGGCGGCAGGAGGAAGTTGCCGGCGACCCAGCCGCGATGTTCGGGCGCGAGCAGCGCCTCGACGCCGAGCGACGCCAGGTGCCGTGTGACGTGCGCGAGCTGCTCGCGGATGCGGCGCATGTGCGCGTCGATGCCGACGCCGCGCAGGTGCAGACACGCCCCGCGCACCGCGGCGTGCAGCTGCACGGGCTGGCCGAAGCGCGGCGCCAGCTCCTTCGCCTGCTTGTCGTGCTCGCCGACGAGGTCGAGGTAATACGTGTCGCCGCGCGCGGCCGTGCGCAGCTCGGCCATCGCGTCGTTGCGCGCGAACACGATGCCGAGGCCGGGCACCGCCATGAGCGCCTTCGATGTCGTCGCGACCGCCAGGTCGACGCCCGCCGCCTCGAGCGACAGCGCGTACGCGAACGCGCTCGAGACGCAGTCGGCGCCGACGCGCAGCCCGCGCCGCTTGCACACCTGCGCGATCGCCGTGAGCGGGTTGCGGAGGGTCGCGCGCGTCTCGTGGCTGACCACGTACGCCCACCGCAGCGCGCGGTGGCCGGCGAGGAACTCGTCGAGCCTCGCCACGTCGAGCGGGCGATCGTGGGGCGCGCGATACACGACGTGATCGATCGCGCTGCGCCGCGCCTGCTCGACGAGCCGCTGCCCGAAGAAGCCGTTCTCGATGATCACGCCCGGCCCCAGCGCCGCCAGCGCGCGCAGGCACGCCTCGTTGGTGCCGGTGCCCGACGCGAGCAGGAACGTGACCGAGTAGTCGTCGGGGCGCGCGAGCCCGACCAGCGCCTTCAGATCGCGCTGGTTGGCGGCGAACATCGCCTTGAACTCGTCCTGCCGGTGGTAGTTGCACGGCGGATCGATCAGGTGCTGCGTGACGATCGCCGGTATCTCCACGGGCCCTGGGGTGAACAGCGTGAGCGTCATGCCATCGGTTCGAGCAAGCCGCAGGCCACTGCCTTGCAAGGACTCGTTCGGATGAAGGCAGTGATCCTCGCCGCAGGTGCGGCCACGCGTCTCCGTCCGCTCACCGACCACGTGCCCAAGTGTCTGCTCGAGGTCGGCGGCGTGCCGATCCTGCGCCGCATGCTCGAGCACCTCGCCGCGTTCGCGGGGGCGCCCGCACGCGCGATCGACGAGGTCGTGATCGTCACGGGCTATCGCGCGCGCCAGATCGTCGACGCGGTCGCGGCGTGGCGCCTGCCGCTCGCCGTCCAGACCGTGCACAACGACGCGTTCGATCGCACGAACAACGGCTCC
The DNA here is from genome assembly GCA_035525615.1 of Kofleriaceae bacterium. Classification (GTDB taxonomy): domain Bacteria; phylum Myxococcota_A; class Polyangia; order Haliangiales; family Haliangiaceae; genus UBA2376. The sequence continues at coordinate 2,933 of DATLEB010000233.1, forward strand.
TCGACCTTGCTCGCGCGCCCGCACGTCGACGGCCGCGCCTTCGTGCTGATGGACTCCGACATCGTGTGCGATCGCGACGTCCTCGCCGCCGTGCTCGACTGCCCGCGGGCCGACTGCCTCGCGCTGCGCCCGGCGACGGCCCCGGGCGCACTCGGCGCCGAGGAGATGAAGGTCGTCCTCGATCCGCGCGGCCGCGTCGCGTGGTGCGCCAAGGACGTCGATCCGCGCGTCGCCGCGGGCGAGTCGCTCGGCATCAACCGCTTCTCGCCCGCCGCATCGGCGCGCTTCTTCGCGACACTCGACGAGCGCGTGCGCGAGCGCGGCCTCGTGAACGAGTACAACGACGCCGCCGTGCAGCAGATGATCGAGGCCGACGGCTACGAGCTGTGGCCGGTCGACATCGGCGCGCACTACGCCACGGAGATCGACACGCCCGAGGATCTGCGCACGGCGGACGCCGAGCTGCGGCGCCGTCAGAGCTTCACCTCGCCGTGCGCGAGCCTCACCGCCCTCTGACACGTGCGCCCTGAATTCCCGTACCCGTACGGGTACCTGCGGCCTTCGCCGCCATGATCTCCGACCGCGTGACGTTCCGCGCACGGCCGCCGTCCGGACCGTTCATGGATCGCTTCGTCCACTCGCTTCGCGAGGCCCAGTCGCTGGTCGCCGTCGCGCGTACGGTGTTCGCGGAGGCCGTGCGTGCGCTCGGCGCCTCGGGCGCCACGCTCGAGCTGTACACCGCCGGCGGCTCGCCCATCGTCTGCGCCACCAGCCTGCCGCGCGACGAGTCGCGGCTCGCGAGCTACATGCGCGGCGGCCACAAGCGCGACCCGTGCGTGCGCGCGGTGCGCACGTCGTGGACCACGGTGGCGAGCCTCGACGTCGATCCCGCGGGCGACGACGAGCTGGTCGGCCCCATCATCGGCGACGGCGCGCTGCTCGGCGCGCTGCGCTTCGGCATCGTCACGCCGCCCACGCAGGAGCTGCGGCGGCGCCTCGGCGCGATCTGCACGCACGTGTCCGTGCGGCTGGCCGAGCTCGGCTTCTCGTCACCGCTCTCCGAGTCGTTCGCGCGCCTCACGCGCCGCCAGCGCGAGGTCGTGCACCTCACGACGCGCGGGTTCACCACGCAGCAGATGGCGGGCGTCCTCGCGATCTCGCCCAACACGGTCAAGAAGCACCTCAAGCTCGTCTTCGCGCGGCTCCACGTGCAGAGCCGCGTCGCCCTCACGGCACAGGTGAGCCGGTACGCGGCGCGGGTCGATCAGCTCGACGAGCTGCGCGCCGACGGCGTCACCGTGCGCTGGATGGACGAAGGCGACGACGCCGACGCCGACGCCGCCGACGACGATGACGAACCGGCCACTGCAACCTGTCGCCAGCGACGACAGTCCCAGGCGTCCGCCTCCTCCAGGCTACTCGGGGAGCCAGCCGCCTGACCGGCGACGACCGGCGACGCCGCGCGGCAAGCTCGCGGAACCAGACGATCGATCTCCGAAACGACGCCGGCCGTGACCCGGCTTCGGGCCGGCACGCGGGCTGCTGAAGGGGAAGGCACGGAGGTCCTGATGCCCGCCCTCGCCCTCGCAACGTCCGAGCTGCTTCGCGCTGCCAACGCGTCGTTTCCATCGGCCACGACCGAGGTCGCCGCGACCCTGCCGGTGCGCGCGCACGTGGCGTACGAGATCTTCGCTGACAGCGGCGAGACGCCGCGCTGGCTCACCGTCATCCAGGCCGCGCACGTGCTCGAGCGTGGCGTCGACGGACGCGCCTCGAAGGTGTCGTTCCGCGCGGCGTTCGAGCGCGCGACCATCGGCTACGTCCTTCATTACCAGTATCGCCCCGAAGACCTCACCGTCGCCTGGCAGTCGTCGCGCGCCGGCTCGATCCGCATCGACGGCGAGGCGCGCTTCCAGCCGCTCTCGAACCGTGCCTGCTTGATGTCGTACCGGCTCACGCTCGAGCTGCCGTTCAGCGGCGACTGGATCGAGCGTCACTACGACGGTCACGCCGCATCTGCCGTTGTCGGCGACTTCCGCGAGCATCTGCGCCGCTGCCTCTGATATCGTCGACTCGATGGGAGCACCGGCGGGCTCGCCGCCCGACAGTCCGGAGATGAGCCTCGAGGATCTCGAGGTCGCGTTCGACCGCGCGATCACGAAGAACCACATCTGGATGGCGTTCCAGCCGATCGTGCACGCCACGGGGCACGCGATCTTCGGCTACGAGGCGCTCCTGCGCTCGCGCGATCCGCAGCTCACGCACGTCGGCCTCATCCTCGACGCTGCCGAGCGGCTCGAGCGCACCACGCAGCTCGGGCGTCTGGCCCGCGCCCAGGTCGCGACCGAGTTCGCGAAGGCGTCGGCCGAGCGCGGCCTGGTCTTCGTGAACCTGCACGTGCGCGACCTGTTCGATCCGACGCTGACGTCGCCCTTCACGGGGCTGACGCGCATCGCGCGCCGCGTGGTCCTCGAGATCACGGAGCGCAGCTCGCTCGAGGGCATCGACGGGCTCGCCGACCGCGTCGCCGAGCTGCGCGAGGTCGGCTACGCCATCGCCGTCGACGATCTGGGCGGCGGTCACGCCCGCATGGGCCACCTGACGCCGCTCGACACCGACTTCGTGAAGCTCGACATGTCGCTGGTGCGCGACCTCGACTCGCACCCGGTGAAGCAGCGCCTGGTCTCGTCGGTCGTGTCCCTGTGCCGCGAGAGCGGCGTGCGGGTCATCGGCGAAGGCGTCGAGACCAAGGCCGAGGCCGAGGTCCTGACCGATCTCGGGTGTGACTACCTCCAAGGTTATTTGATCGCCCGACCTGGACCTCCGTTCGTGGATCCGGTGTAGGCTCGGTTCGCGATGAGGGGAATCGATCGGTTCGTCAAGCGCTTCGGACCGGCGCTGACGCTGGGCGCGCTCGCGCTGCTCAGCGCGGCGTGCAAGAAGCGCGAATCCGGCGGCGACTTCGAAGGAGAAAGCGGCATGGAACCAACGGGCATGTTGTTCGGAGCGATGGAGAGCCTCGGTGCTCTCATCTTCATCCCAATCTTCGTCCTCAACGGATATTGGTTCCTCTGCTTCTGGGACCGGCGCGATGATCGCCCGTCCAAGGACGACAAGCAGCTCGGCACCAAGCTCATCCTCTGGGGCTTCATCGTCGCGGGCGCGGCGATGGTCATCATCAGCGCCTTCGGCCTCATCTGGTTCGTGTTCGGCGGGTTCAAGGGAGGCTTCAGTCAGATCAAAGGCGCGCTGGCAGGCATCGTCTCGGGCGGTGTGATCGCAGGCGCGTTCGGTCTGCTCTTCCTCCCGCGCACCAACAACGCGACGCAGCCGCAGGTCGAGCGCTTCGCCATGGGCCTCTTCGGCATGGGCAACGGCATCGCCGCGGCGGTCGCGCTGACCGCCCTCATCGACTCGATCTTCTTCGCCAAGGGCTGGCGCACGGACATCTCGCGCAACCTGTCGCTCCTCGCCGTGACCGGCGCGGGCGCGGGCATCGCCCTGCTCCGCCACGGCAAGCTCAGCGGCTGGACCGAGCCCGTTCGTCCCGCGATGCCGTCGGCGCCGGCCGGCTACCCTCCGCAAGCGGGTGGCGGCTATCCGCCCGCCGGTGGTGGCTATCCGCCCGCGCAGGGTGGTGGCTATCCTCCGCAGGGTGGCGGTTATCCTCCCCAGGGCGGTGGCGGCTATCCTCCGCAGGGCGGTGGTGGCTATCCTCCGCAGGGCGGCGGCGGTGGCTACCCTCCGCAGGGCGGCTACGGCTGATCTATTGCTGAGCGTCTGAAACAAGAAAGGCCGCCTCGTTCGAGGCGGCCTTCTTCATTTCTGTTCCCGTTTCCTGTTTCCTGTTTCCTGTTTCCTGTTTCCTGTTTCCTGTTTCCTGTTTCCCGTCGCCTGTTGTCCTAATCTCAGATTTCCTTCAAATCCATCGCGTACAGCACGCCGCGGTTCGAGAGCACGTAGAGCTCTTGCTCGTCGATGACCGTGGGGTCGCCGCTCACGCCGTCGCCCGGATCGAAGTACTCGAGCAGCTCGCCGGTGCGCTTGTCGGCGATGAACACGCCCGCGTCGGCGAGCGCGTAGACGAGGAGCTGGTCGGTGACGATGGGCGTCGACGGCTCGCCGCCGCCGCGCGTGCCCTGGCGCCAGAGGATGTTGCCGTCGAGGTCGAGGGCGTAGACGCCGAGGTCAGCGGCCGCGACGTAGAGGCGCTCGCCGTCGGTGGTGAGGCCGCCCGCGGCGCCGACGCCGGCCGACGCGGTGGTGCCCTCGAGCGTCATGCGCCAGCGGACGAGACCGGTGGTGCTGTCGATGGCCCACACGCCGCCCGACGACGACGTCACGTAGACGGTGTCGCCGAGCACGACGGGCGTGCCGTCGACGTCGACGAAGCGATCGCTGTCGCCCTTGAGCGTCGTCAGCCACGCGACCGAGCCGGTCTTCACGCGCAGCGCGACCAGCGTGCCGTTGGCGAAGCCGGTGAACGCGAGGTCGCCCGCGATGGTGACGCCGGCGTGACCACGGAGCGTGTACTCCTCGGGGGTCTCGCCCTTGTACGTCCACTTGAGCGTGCCCTTGCGCGCGTCCAGCGCGTACACCTGATCCGCCTCGTTGGCGTAGATGAGGGTGTCGTCGACGATGACCGGCGTCTCGAGCACCGGGCCGCGGCCCTCGTGCTTCCACGCCATCTTGCCGGTCTGCATGTCGAGGGCGATCAGCTCGCCGTCGTCGGTGCCGACGTAGAGCAGCGTGCCCGCGACCGCGGGGCGCGAGCTCACCGAGCCGATGGGCTCCTGCCAGCGCACCTTGCCGTCGAGCGCGCCGAGCGAGAAGAACCGTCCGCCGGCCGAGCCGGTGTAGACGTGATCTCCGACGCGCGTGATGCTCGCGAACTCCTGCGGCTTCATCTCGCGCGCGCGGTCACTGGTGACCAGGCGCCAGCGCAGGCGCATCAACGGGCGCCCGAGATCAGGGTCGCGATTCGGACCCGGATTGGCCACGCAGGCGGCGGCCGATGCCGCGAGCAGCGCGGCGAACGTGAGGGCTGCTTTCACGGAGTCTCCCCGGCACCGAGCGACGCGAGGCGTTGCTCGATGAGCGGCTTCAGCTGGGTGTCGGGCATGACGACGAGCGCCTTCTGCAGCGCGGCGACCGCCTCGGCGGAGTTGCCCATCTCCTGGAGCACGCGCCCCTCGTGATAGAGCGAGTAGTCGCGGCGCGGGCCCTTGTCGTCGGGCTGGACGGCGCGGTAGGCGGCGAGCGCCTCTTCCATGAGGCGCTTGTGCTCCGCGGCGTCCTTCGAGGCGGCGGCCTTGGTCTCGAGGACCACGCCCACACCTTCGCGAGCGACGGCGGCGTCGGTCGAGGTGCCGGTGCCGACGCGCTTGTAGATCGCGAGCGCGTCGTCGAGCTTGCCGGTCTGCACCAGGAGCTGCGCCTCGTAGAGCGAGGCGGCGCCGCGGACCTGGCCCGCCTTCTTGAGGCCGGCGAGCGTGTCCTCGGCGCGCTTGGCGTAGCTACCGTAGGTCTCGGGGAGATCTTTTGACTTCGGATCGACGGGGTCGGGCTCGTAGCCCGGGATGACCATCACCTGGCCGCGCTCGAGGGCGTGCGCGAGGGCGTCGGTCGCCTTCTCGGCCTTGCGGTGCTTCCACCAGCGGATGCCGAAGAAGATCGCGAGGACCACCGTGCCGCCCACGACGATCACGACGATCTTCTTCATGTGCGGGACCAGTCGGTCCATCAGCGATTCACCGCCGATGTGGACCGATTGAACCTGCGGACCTAGGGTCGGGTCGTGCTCTTCGTCTTTCCGGGCCATGAGCGTGCGGGGGTGTAACACCCGGGCTGAGGACGGTCAAACCTCCATGGAGGCCATGACGGGGTGTGATCTTGAGACTTTGGACGGCGGCTGCGGGTTGCCTGGGCGGGCGCGGGCGCGTCATGCTCGGCCGGTGAAGTGGCCAGCGCTCGCGGCGGGTCTCGTGCTGGTGGCTGGCACCTGCGGGCGGGCGTGGGCGGGGGATGGTGAGAACGCGGTGTCGGCGGCCGTCGGGGTCGCGACGTATGCGACGCCGAACGAGGACATGGACGAGACGCTGCGGCCGCTGGGCGGCGGCTGGCTGGGCGCGACCTACGAGCGCGGGTTCGGCGACTACGCGGCGTGGCGGCTGAACGGCGCGGGCGCGCTGTACGGCGGCGGCAGCGGCGGCGGGACCGTGATGAGCGGGATCGTCACCGCGGGGCTCTCGTATCGCGTGGACGTGCTGCGCTACGTGCCGTACGTGGCCGTCGGCGTCGGCGGGATCGTGCGCGCGGGCGGGCCGTTCGAGACGGGCGTCGAGCCGGTGCTCGAGCTCGCCGGCGGCGTCGACTGGCTGAAGGGGCGCGACCGGTCGTGGGGCGTGGCGGGGAGCCTGACCGGGTTCGCGAGCGACACGACGACGTTCTCGATCGGCGTGCGCTCGACGTGGCGCTGGGGATATTTCTAGTCCTCCTCGGCTAGACTCGGCGCATGATCGTCGTCCACGGGGGAGCCGGGCCGATCGCGCCCGATCGCAAGGATCGTCTGCTCGCCGGCGTGCGCGCCGCGGCCGCGGCCGGAGAAGCGCTCCTGCAGCGCGGCGCGGCGGCGCTCGACGCCGTGGTCGCCGCCGTGCGCATGCTCGAGGACGATCCCGAGTTCGGCGCGGGCGTCGGCTCGGCGCTCACGCGCGACGGCACCGTCGAGACGTGCGCGTCGGTGATGGACGGCGCGACGCGGCGGGCGGGCGGTATCGTGGCGGCGCCCGATCTCGCGGCGCCGGTGATCGTGGCGCGCGCGCTGCTCGAGCGCGGCGAGCACGCGGTGCTGGCCGGGCACGCGGCGATGGCGTTCGCGAGCGAGATCGGGATGCAGCCCGCGCCGCGCGGCACGCTGATCACGCCGCGCACGCAGGCGGCCTGGGCCGAGGTGCGCGCGGGCGCGCCGAAGACCGACGGCGGCGGCGTGGGCGCGGTGGCGATGGACCGGAACGGCGGATTCGCGGCGGCGACGTCGGCGGGTGGCACCGTGTTCCGGCGGCCGGGCGCCGTCGACGATTCGTCGGTGCCGGGCATCGGCACGTGGGCCGACGCGAAGTGCGCGGTGTCGACGAGCTGCGGCGACGCGGCATTTCGCGTGGCGCTCGCGCACGAGATCGCGGCGCGCATCAACGACGGCGCCAACGCGCGCGCGGCCGCCAAGGACGCGCTCAAAGCCCTGCGCTCCCTGTCCGCCGACTCGGTCGCCGGGGTGATCATCATCGACGCACGCTCGTGGACCGCTCTCCATCTCGGGCCCGCCATGCCGTACGCGTGGCACGACAAGGCCGGCCCGGGCTCGAGCGACAACGCGGCTCTCTGATCCGCGCCGGCTAGACCCCGTCGGGTTTCTTGTCGTCGCGGGCGCGCGGGAAGATGCGTAGCGGCGTGCCGCGGAAGCCGTATCGCTTGCGGAGCTGGTTGGCGAGGAACCGACGATAGGCCGGCGAGATGCCCTCGGGCGCGCTGGCCTTGAGGATGAACGTCGGCGGGCGGACCGCGGCCTGCGTCATGAAGTAGACGCGCACCGAGCGGCCGCGCCAGACCGGCGGCGGGACGACCTCGCAGACCTCGGCGAAGAAACGATTCAGGTCCGAGGTCGAGATGCGGCGCCGGTGCTGCTGGGCGGTCTTCTTGACCAGGTCCATCAGCTTGTCGACGCCGTCGCCGCGCGACGCGGACAGCATCGTCGTCGGCGCCCACGAGATGAAGTGGAAGTTGTCCTTCACGGCCTGGCGCAGCGTGTCCTGCGCGTTCGCGCCACGGAGGAGGTCGGCCTTGTTGAGCGCGATGACGACCGAGCGGCCGGCCTTCTCGATCTCGCCGAGGATGCGTGCGTCCTGCTCCGACGGGCCGAGCGACGCGTCGATGACGAGCACGACGACGTCGGCGCGCTCGATCTGGCCGAGCGCGAGCACGACGGAGAGCTTCTCCACGTCCTCCTCGACCCGCGCCTTGCGGCGGATGCCGGCGGTGTCGACGAGGATGTAGTCCTGGCCGGCGAACGTGAGCGGGCTGTCGACCGGGTCGGTCGTGGTGCCCGGCTCGTGGTGAACGAGCGAGCGCTCCTCGCCGAGCAGGCGATTGGTGAGCGATGACTTGCCGGCGTTGGGCTTGCCGACGAACGCGACGCGGATCGGCCCGACCTCGTCGTCGCCGCGGCGCCAGGGGCGGCGCTTGCGCTCGCCGCCTTCGGCGTCGGCCTCGTCGCCCTGCGCTTCGTCGAGGTCTTCGTCGAGCTCGTCCGATTCCGACTCCGATGCCGATTCCTCCTCCTCCTCGTTCTCGCTCTCCTCCTCGACCTCGGTCTCCTCCGCCGCCTCGACCTCGTCGTCGGCACCGTCGAACAGCGCGTCGGCGACCACCTCGAGCAGGCTGTCGAAGCCGCGGCCGTGCGCCGCCGACACCGGCATCGGGTCGCCCAGGCCGAGCTGATGGAACTCGGCGACGTCGACGTCGCGCTTGGGCGAATCGATCTTGTTCACGGCGAGCACGATCGGCTTGCCGGTGGCGCGGATCATGCGCCCGACTTCCTCGTCGAGCGGCGAGACGCCGGCCGAGCCGTCGACGACGAGCACGAGCAGATCGGCCTCCTCGATGCCGCGCCAGGCCTGACGGTGGATGCCCGCGCCGATGACGTCGCCCTCGACCGACGGATCGAGGCCGCCGGTGTCGATCACGTCGACCACCTTGCCGAAGTAGTCGAGCTCGCCGTAGCGCCGATCGCGCGTGAGGCCGGGCGTGTCGTGGACGAGCGCGGGGCGCCCGCCGACCATGCGATTGAAGAGCGTCGACTTGCCCACGTTGGGCCGGCCGACGATGGCGATGCGGGGTCTCACGAGCCAGCTCCTCGTTTGCTGCCGTCGAGATCGGCGAAGCCGACCTTGCGCAGGCCGGCCTCGGCGTTCGACCAGTCGGGGACGACCTTCACGAAGAGGTTGAGGTGCACGGGACAGCGGAAGAGCTCGCCGAGCGACTGACGCGCGGCGATGCCGAGCTGCTTGATGCGCGAGCCGCCCTTGCCGATGACGATCGCTTTTTGCGAGTCGCGCTCGACGACGATGCAGGCGCCGATCGCGAGGTCACCGTTGTCGCGCTCCTCGAACGTCTCGATGACGACGGCCGCGGCGTACGGCAGCTCCTTGCCGAGCTGGTGATAGAGCTGCTCGCGCACGAGCTCGGCGGCGAGGAACTCCTCGGCGCGGTCCGTGACCATGTCGGCCGGGAACATGGCGGGCCCGACGGGGAGGAGCTCGGCGATCGTGGCGACCAGACGGCCGACGCCGTCGCCCTCGAGCGCGGCGATGGGGACGACCTGCATCCCGGTGCGGCCGGTGCTCTCGCCCCAGCGCACCCACGTCTCGATGAGCGGGAGCAGATCGGGCTTGCTGACGCGATCGACCTTGTTGAGCGCGACGACGAGCGGGATGCCCTTCATGGCGCCGACGAGGTCGGAGGCGTCGGGCGCGTCGAGGCGGCCCGGGTTGCGGCCGCGGCTGTCGCTCGCGTCGGCGACGTAGAGCGCGACGTCGCTCTCGGTGGCGGCGTTGAGCGCCTGATCGCGCATGAAGCGGCGGAGCGCGCCCTTGCCGAGCTGGATGCCGGGCGTGTCGACGAAGCACAGCTCGACGCCGGGCGGCGTGAGCGTGTCGATGCGCGTGCGGTGAATGCCGAGGATGCGGTTGCGCGTGGTCTGCGGGCGCGGCGACACGGCGGCGAGGTGGCGGCCGAGGACGCGGTTGAGGAGCGTCGACTTGCCGACGTTGGGGACGCCGACGATGGCGCAGGTTCCCCCGTGGACTTCAGCGGGTGGCGGGGGCTCGGCCGGCGCGGACGCGGTCATGGCGGGGCCGCCGTATAGCACGGGTGCGGTGGGATCTCCCTAGACCGAAAACTGGCGTGATGACGCGGAGAAGGCGACCGTAGGCCGTGGCGTTCGTGTCCCTGGCCCTCGCGGTGGCCGCCCTGGTGGCGGGCGCCCTGCCCCATCCTGGCATGTTCGTGGCCATCGGGATGGCGATCGCAGCGGCCGGGATGGGGTGGCTCGGGTGGCGGCGGCGCGGCGCGCCGGGCGCGCAGCGGCTGACGGCGGCGGTGGGGCTGGGGATCGCGGTGATCGCGCTGGCGCTGGGCGGCGCGCGGTACGCGATCACGCTATTCGCGGTGACGAAGCTGACGGCGATCGTCGGCGGCTGACGTCAGCGCAGGAAGAGCATCCAGATCGCGAGCGCGGCGGCGGCGAGGAAGCCGACGGCGAGCACGGCGATGCCGCGGGCGAGCGCGCCCTTGTCGATCGAGCCGAGCACCTCGTGCAGCTCCATCACGCGGCGCTCGTCGCCGGCGACGTCGACGTCGATCGCGTCGATGTCGGCGAGGTCGCGGCCGAGGGCGCGCGGGCGTTCGATGACGAGGCGTTCGCCCAGGTCGGCGAGCGCGCGGTCGCGGGCGACCTGGCTCTCGGCGAGGGCGCGATCGATGACCTTCTGGTGCGCGCCGACGACGCCGAGGCGCTCGACCAGCCGCTCGGCGCTGGAGGTGAGCTCCTTGCGGGTGGCCTCGAGGCGTTCGCGCGCGGCGGTGCGGCGGGCCTCGAGCTCGGCGATGCGCGGCATGAGCGCGTCGAGCTCGGCGGCGATGGCGGGCTCGTCGCGCTGGACCGCGACACGGTCGGCGCGGAGGGTGGCGAGCTCGGCGTCGACGGCGGCGCGGTCGTTGCGCGCGCCCTTCACGTTGACGACGCTGGCGTCGGTGGAGGCGATCTTCTTCTCGATGCGCTCGAGCGTGGACTTGAGCTCGGTCGCCTTCTTGCGGGCGACCTGCGCTTCCTTCTCGAGCGGGATCATCTTCTTCTCGAGGTCGGCGAGCTCGGTGTCGATGGCGGCGATGTCGCCGTTGAGGCGCTTGGTGTCGCTCTCGTGATCGCGGCGCGCGGCGGCGGCCTCGGTCTCGGCCGCCGAGGCCTGGCCGGTGTGGCGGGCGCGCTCTTCCTCGATCTCGGAGAGGCGCTCGCGCGCGGCGGCGACACCGGGGAGCTTCTGGTCGTCGTCGGCGAGGACGCGCGCGGCGAGCTCGATGAGGCGCTTCTTGCGCTTCGTGCGGTGGACGGCGAGCTGCGCCTCGACCCGGGCGAGCTCGCGGCGGCTGCGCGCGACGCCGAAGAGCACGGTCCACACGTAGCGCATGTCGCCGCCGAGGCCGCGCTTGCGCGGCAGCGACGCGATCGCGCGCACCGAGCCGGTCGCCTGATGGCGGCCCGACGCGCCCGTCACGGCGGCGGTGGGCGGCCGCGGATCGATCCGCGTCGCATCGTCCCGGTCGTCGCCCTCGGCCTCGCCGTCGCCAGTCGACCCGAGCGTCGTATCGAACACCGACGCCTCGGTCTCGCCGCGCGCCGTGTCCGCGCGCAGCGTCTCCGGATCGAGCTTGTCCTCGCGCGCGGTGACGTCCTCGTGCCCGATGCCGGAAGGCGCGCGAGCCGGCGCGCGAGCTGGCGCGCGGGTGGGTGGCACCTGCATGGGCGGGGGCGTGGCGGCCTTCGCGGGCGTGCGGGTGGGTGGCACCGGCGGCGGGGGTGGCGTGGCGGAGGGCCGCTTGGCCCGGGGCGGCGGGGGTGGCGGCGGGCCGGGCGAGGGGCGCTTCGCGCGCTCGGGCGGCGGGGTCGCCTTCGCGGGAGCGGGGGCGTCCTCGTCGGCGGGCGCGCCGGGAACATCCCAGCCACCGGCGAGGTCGTCGATCCGGGCGCGCGTGTCATCTCCGGCGCGGCGGCGGTCTTTGTCCCCCACGGCGGCACCCTAACATGCCCCCGCGATCCGAACGGTTTGCCAACCGAGTTGCCACTCTGCCATCCCCGTTGGCACCATGCAGGTGGCTGGCACCGTCACGAGCCTTGGCCAATTGGTTTAGCCAATTGGTTTAGCCAATCAGGTGCCACCCACCGACACCATGGCGAAGAAGAGCGGCAGCACAGCGGCGATCGCCGGCAGTCGGTACCGGCTGGTGACGGCGATCGGGAGTGGTGGGCAGGGGGATGTGTGGGCGGTGGAGGATGCGCACGCGCCGAAGGCGAAGCTGGTGCTGAAGGCGGTGCGTGGGGCGGCGGGCGATGCGGCGGTGATGCTGGCGCACGAGTTCGAGCGGCTCGCGGCGCTCGATCATCCGGCGCTGCCGCGGGTGCGCGACCTGGGCGTGCTCGCGAGCGACCTCGGGCCGATGCCGAAGGGCACGGTGTACTTCACGGCCGATGCGATCGAGGGCGCGCCGCTGCTCGAGGCCGTGGGCGCGGCGCCGAAGGCGGAGCGGCCGAGGCTCCTGTGGAGCGTCGCGACCGACGTCGCGTCGGCGCTCGCGCACGTGCACGCGGCCGGGTTGTGTCATTGCGACGTGACGCCCGCGAACGTGCTCGTGAGCGGCAGCGGCGAGCGGGCCCGTGCCGTGCTCATCGACCTCGGCCTGTCGGCGGTGCGCGGCGTCGTCGGCGAGGCGCGCGGCACGCTCGCGTACATGGCGCCGGAAGCGCTCGCCGGCGTCGTCGATCCGCGCGGCGATCTCTGGGGGCTGGGCGCGACCGTCTACCACGCGGCCTCGGGCGCCCCGCCCTTCGCCGGCGCCGATCGCGGCCAGCTGGTGCGCGCGATCCTGCGCGGCGCACCGTCGCGCCTCGACGACGCGATCGCGCCGGGGCTCGCCGATCTCGTGGCCCGGTTGCTGGCGCGCGATCCGGCGGCGCGGCCGCCGTCGGCGATCGCGGTCTTCGACGAGCTCGCGCACGCCGCCGCGGCGCTGCCGAGACCCGGGCGCGCGCGGCCACGACCGGCCGTGCGGCCGCCGCTCGTGGCGGCGACGACGATCGGCGCCGAGCGCGCCGTCGACGAGCTGGTCCATGTGCTGGCGGCGCGCACACCATCCGCACCGATCGTGATGCGCGGCCCCGCCGGCGCGGGTGCGGCGGACGTGGTCGCGCACGCCGTGCGACGCCACCAGCTGGAGAGCGCTGCACGTGGCGATGCACCCGTGACCGTGGTCCGCGGTGATCTCGACGCGGTCGCCGCCGTGCTCCTGCCCGCGACGACGACGACCGCCGAGCGCAGCGGCGCCGCCCTCGCCGCCGCCGTCACGCGTGCCGCGCTCGCCGCCACCGCGACGGCGACCGTCGTCGACCTCAGCGGCGACCCGCGCGCGGCGTCGCTGTTCGCGGCGCTCGCCGGGGAGCCGGCCGGGCCCGGCGTGCTCGTCGTCCTCGCCGAGGGCGACGCACCGCCCCCACCGCCGAGCATGCGGACCATCACGCTCGGTCCGGTGCCGCTCGACGTGCTCGCGACGCTCGCCGCCGAGATGCTCGGGCGCGCGGCGCCGCCGGTGTGGCTCGAGTCGCTGGCGCGCGCGTCGCGCGGCCTGCCGGGGCTCGCCGCCGCGATCATCGGCGCGCTGGCGACGCGCGACGAGGACATCTTCGATCTCGATCCCGAGCGCGACGCGGACGGCGTCTCGCTCGACGAGCTCCGCGTGCGCCAGATCGCGGCGCGAGGCCCCGACGCGCGCGCCGCCGCCGAGGCGATGGCGGCGTGGGACGGCCACGCCTCGTTCGCGATCGCCGCCGAGACCGTCGAGGCAGTCGAGCCGTCGCGCGGCGCGATCGCGGCCGCGCGCGGGCTGCGTGCACTGATCGAGCTCGGGCTCGTGCGCCGCGACGACGCCGATGATCGCGCGACGCTGACGATGGCGCCGGGGCTGTGTGCCGCCGTCGACGCCGGCCTGGCACCCGAGCGCCGCACGGCGTGGCACGCGGCCGGCGCCGCGATCGGGCGCGCGCGAACGATGCCGCCGCTGCGCTGGGCGCACCATCTCGCCGCGCTGCCGCCCGACGCGACCGCGATCGCGCCGCTCGCCGCCGCCGCCGCGGAGCTGCTCGCCCGTGGTCGTCCGTCGCGCGCGCGCGCGCTGGCCGAGGCTGCCGTGCGCGTGCCGGGAACCGCCGCCACCGCCGCCGCGCTCCTCGGCGCGCGCGCCGCGATCGTCGCCGGCGAGTACCCGGCCGCGATCGCGCTCGCGACGCGCGCGGTCGCCGACGCCGACGAGCCCGCGGCACGCCTGCTCCTCGCGCGCGCTCATCAGCGCGCCGGCGACAGCGACGCCGCCGAGAAGGTGCTCGCCGGTCTCGCCGCCGCGCGCCCGACCGACGCCGACGTGATCGGCGCGTATGCGCGCCTGCTCGTCGCGCGCGGTCGCTACGGCGACGCCATCGCCGCGACCGCCGGGGTCGCCGCCGCAGCCGCGACGCGCGCCCTGCCCCGCTCCGCCGGTGGCGCGCTGTGCGCCGAGGCCGAGGGCATCGCGCGCCTGTACCAGGACGACGCGACCGGTGCCGACGCCTGCTTCGCCGAGGCGCTCACGATCGCGACCGAGCTCGGTGACCGCGCGCTCGTCGGCCGCGCCCGCGCGCTGCGCGGCATGGCGGCCCAGCACCGCGGCGAGCTCGCCGCCGCGTCGACGTGGTACCGCGACGCCGCGACCGAGTCGCGCGCCGGCGGCGACGTGCACGCGGCCGCCATCGCCCTGCTCAATCACGGCACCACGCTCGCCGAGCGCGGCCGTCACGGCGACGCGCTCCCCGTGCTCGCGACGGCGACCGGCGCGCTCGCGGCGCTCGGGCACGTGAGCGAGCTCGCCGCCGCGGAGATCGATCGCGGACTGTCGCTGCTCGCGGTCGGCCAGGTCGACGCTGCCGCCGATGCGGCGCGCACGGCATCGCAGCACGCGGATGACGAGCGCACGCCGCACCTCGCCGTGTTCGCCCGACTGCTCGCCGGCGACGTCGCGCGACGGCGTGGCGAGATCGCGGCGGCGGCCGAGCTGTACGAGGAAGCGCGCGCGCTGGCCGCGCGTCACGGCCTCGCCGACGAGCGCCACGCGCAGCGTTCGCTGGCCGTGCTCGAAGCCGCGCGTGATCCGGCCTCGGCCGCGCGCCGACTGGCGGTGGTCGCCGCGGCCGACGCGTCGGACGACGACCGCGACCGCACGCTCCTGGCCCGCGGCCGCGTCGCGGTCGCCGCCCACGGGCCACACGCCGCGCCGGGCGAGCGCCTGGGGCCGCTCGGGGACGAGCTGGTCGCGCTGGCGACGCGCGCGCGCAACGAGGATCGGCGCGATCGGGCGTGGCGCGGGGGATGGCTCGCCGCTGCGATCGCGGACGCGCTCGGAGAGGTCGAGTCAGCGCGCACGCGCGCACGCGCGGCGCACGGCGAGTACCTCGCCCTCGTCGCGGAGACCCCTGCGGTGTTTCGTGCCGGCCTCGCCGGCGATCCGGAGGCCATCGCGCTCGTGCGTCTCGCCCAGCCGTCGCAGTCGTCGCAACCGTCGGCGGTCGCCGGCCTCGCCGGCACCGCCGGGTCCGGGTCGGGCTCCGATCGCGGCGCGCCGCTCGGCGCCGAGATCGAGAGCCTGCGCCTCCGCCGCCTGCTCGCGCTCTCGCGTCGCCTGCACGCCGAGCCCACGCTCGACCGCCTGCTCGACGAGGTGATCGACACGGCCATCGAGCTGACGCGCGCCGAGCGCGGCTTCCTGCTGCTCGATCGCGGCGGTGGCAAGCTCGACGTGGTCGTCGCGCGCGGCTTCGCCGCCGGCGCCCTCGCCGACCCGTCCGCGATCTCGCGCTCGATCGCGCAGCGCGCGGTCGCCAGCGCCGAGCCCGTCGTCACCGTCGACGCCGGCGTCGACGAGCGCTTCGGCGGCGCCGCCTCGGTCGCCGCGCATCGGCTGCGCTCGGTCGTCGCCGTCCCGCTCTCGCAGCGCGGCCAGGTCACCGGCTGCCTCTACGTCGAGCATCGCCTGCGCTCGAGCGCGTTCGACGACGACGCCACGACGCTCGTGGTCGAGCTCGCCGACATCGCCGCGCTCGCCATCGACAACGCGCGTCACGCCGACGATCTGCGCCGCCAGAAGGCCGACCTGGACGCGCTCGCCGGGCGCCTCGGCGCCGAGGTCGCCGAGCGCGAGGCCGAGCTCGCCGCCGTGCGCTCACGCCTCCCGCGCAGCCGCGATCGCCTCGGCCCCGGGCTCGAGGGCATCATCGGCACCTCGCCCGAGGTCGTCACCATGCTCGATGTCGTCGCGCGCGCCGCGCGCGTGACGTCGCCCGTGGTGGTGGTCGGCGAGAGCGGCACCGGCAAGGAGCTGGTCGCGCGCGCGCTCCACGACGCTGGCCCACGACGCGATCGCCCGTTCGTCGCCGTCAACTGCGGCGCCATGCCCGAGCACCTGCTCGAGAGCGAGCTCTTCGGCCACGTGCGCGGCGCGTTCACCGGCGCCGACCGCGATCGCCGCGGCCTCTTCGAGGTCGCCGACGGCGGCACCCTCTTCCTCGACGAGATCGCGGACACCGGACCGGCCATGCAGGCCAAGCTGCTGCGTGTCCTCCAGGACGGCGTCCTCCGCCGCGTGGGTGACGATCGCACGCGTCAGGTCGACGTCCGCGTGGTCGCCGCGACGCAGCGGTCGCTCGCCGACCTCGCCGCCGCCGGCGCCTTCCGTGACGACCTCCGCTACCGCCTCGAGGTCATCACCGTGCGCGTGCCGCCGCTGCGCGCGCGCGCCGCGGACCTGCCGCTGCTCGTCGAGCACTTGCTGGCGCGGCTGGCGCCCGGCAAGCCGCCGTCGCTCACGCGCGCCGCGCAGCGCGCCCTGGCCGCGCACGCGTGGCCCGGAAACGTGCGCGAGCTCGAGAACGCGCTCGCCCGCGCCGTCGCGCTCGGCGGCGACGTCATCGACGAGGAGGATCTGCCCGAGGCGATCATCGCGCGTCCGGCCGCGCCGGCCGCGGGGATGGCGCCCGGCGCCGACCTGCGGCTTCGCCCTGCGCTCGAGGCGCTCGAGCGCGTCTACATCGACGCGGCGCTCGAGCGCGCCAAGGGCAACCAGACCGTCGCGGCGCGCCTGCTGGGGCTGTCGCGCTTCGGCCTGCAGAAGAAGCTGCGGCGCGCCGCCGGCGAGAGCAGCGACGGCGACGAGGGGTGAGCACCCTTCGTCACTGCGCCGTGACCGTCCGCTTGTCGAGGCGCGCCAGGCCGTCCTTTGCGTGCTGCGCGATGGTCGGGTCGCGATGGCTCGCCATGACGCCGAGATAGTCGCGCGCGTCCTCGCCGCCGATCGCGATCACCGCCTCGACGATCGTGGTCAGCGCGGTGCGGTCCGCCAGGTCGGTCAGGTCCGTCAGCGCCGGCACCGCCGCGGGATCACCGAGCGCGACCAGCGCCGTGATCGCCGCGTCGCGCAGCGGCGCCGCGCCACGCAGGTGCGGGACCACGTGCGCGGCGAGCCCGGGCGTCGGTCCGCGCTCCGCGACGAGCACGAGCGCCCAGTGGATCGCCGCCGGATCGTCGCCCGTGAGATACGGCGTCAGATCGTCCGCGGCCCACGCGCGGATGCGCGCGCCCAGATCGGCGCACACGCCGTCGCGCAGCTGATCGACCACCGCGAGCACCGCCGTGTCGACATTCCCGCCGATCGGCGTGGCCTCGCCCGTCACCGTCGCCGACGGCGCCGGCCCTTCGCCCTTCTGCCACGCCAGCTGCGCGTCCATCACCACCGCGAGCTTGCCGCCCGCCGGCCGCTGCGCCGCGACCTCGAGCTCCATCCGCGCGTGTCGCGGCTCGCGACCCTTGGGGACCTGCTGCGCCAGCGCGACGATCGACTCGCCATCCATCACGCAGCGCCCGAGCTCGCGCGCCAGCTCGCGCGACGCGAGCGCCGACTCCGCCGCGCCGTGCAGCCGCACCTCGACCTCGTCGAGCACGATGGTCTGGGGCATCCACGACACCGCCCCTGTCTCGATGGGGGCCGTCGCCACGTCGCCGGCGCCGCCGCCCCCGCCGCCGCCCGCATCCGGCCCCAGATCCTTCTTCGCCGCCTTCCCCTTGCACCCCGCGGCGAGCGCGGCGCCAGAAACCAGAATCGCCAGGACAGCGCGTACGGCGATCACAGAACCTTATAGTAGGTGATGAGCGCGTCCCCGGGAGAGTAGAAATCCGGCAAGCGCGAAGCCTCCGGATATCCCAGGCGCGCGTACACGGCGCGCGCCGTGCCGTAACCGTCGGTCTCGCTGGTCTCGACGCGGATCTGGCCCCCGCCGCGCGCGCGCACCTCCGCTTCCATCGCACCCACCAGCAGCCGCGCCACGCCCTTCCCTCGCGCCCGCGCGTGCACCACGATCCAGTACAGGTCGTACGTGCGCTCGGTCATCGGCGTGCGCCCGAAGCAGATGTAGCCGCAGACGCCCTCGTCGTCGGTCGCCACCCGAACCTCGTAGTCGCTCGAGCCCGCGATCGCCAGGTCGACCAGCTCGAGCGCGACCGCGACCTCGTCGCTCTTGAAGGTCTCGTCCGATGCGATGACCCCGGCGATCGCCTCGCGATCCGCCGCCGTCAGCGCGCGGACGTTCACGCCGCGCCCTTCGGCTTGTAGCGCCTGAGGGCCAGCTCCGCGATCGTGCCGATGAGCTGCGGATACGGCCAGCCATGCGCCGCCGCCGCGCGCGCGACGCCCGCGTCCGGCGAGATGTCGCAATTGGGATTGACGTCGATCACCCACGGCACGCCCGCGGGATCGATGCGCAGGTCGACGCGCCCGTAGTCGCGCAGCCCGATCGCGTCCCACGCCGCGCGCGCCGTCGCCTCGATCGCCGCGACCAGCTCGGGCGTCGCGTTCTTGATCGGCACCGGCTTGGTCCCGGCGTAGTCGACGTGTTTCTCGTCCCACTTCGCCGCGTAGCTCACGATGTGCGGGCGGCCCTGCGGCATCATCCCGAAATCGATCTCGTGCAGCGGCAGGACTCGCGTGTCCTTGCCGCTGCCGAGGAGCGTCACGTTCACCTCGCGCCCGGGCACGTAGCGCTCGGCGAGGAGCGGCGATCCGAACTCGGAGAACAGCGCCTTGGCGCGCGCCTCGAGCGCCGCGCCGTCGGCCAGCACGTTGGCCTCGGTGATGCCGACCGACGCGTCCTCGTTGGCCAGCTTGATGAACCAGGGATAGTCGAGCGGCTCGGCCGCGACGCGCTCGATGTCGGCGATGCTCGTCATCACGCGATACGGCGGCGTCGGCACGCCGCGACCGTGCAGCACGTCCTTGGTCTTGGCCTTGTGGAGCGCCAGCGCCAGCGCCGGCGCGTCGCTACCCGTGTACTTGAAGCCGAAGAGATCGAGGACCGCGGGCACCGCGACCTCGTTGGCGGCTACACCGCACAGCGACTCGCACAGGTTGAACACCAGATCGGGCTTCTCGCTCTCGAGCCGGGCCAGCACCTGCACCAGATCACGGCCCTGCAGCGTGACGAGATGCGATTCGTGTCCCGCGTCGCGCAGCGCCTGACAGATCGCTTCGGCCGACGCCCGCACCGCCGCCGCATCGGCGCCGGCTCCGGGCACGAACTCGAAGTCGTTGTTGTAGAGGCACGCGATCCTCATCGCGCGACCATACATGTTCACTATGACCAGAGCGACAGCAGTCGCGGCCCGATCATCGACGCGATTTCGGCGACTTCAGGTGTGCTCGCATGCCCACGCGCGCGTCGCGCGCGATCGAGCGACACGACCGGCGTCGGCAGTCCGCACGGCACGATGAGCTGCCACATCTCCGGCGGCGTCGCGATGTCGAACGCCCAGCCGTGGATCGCGACCTGTCGGCGCAGATGAAGCCCGCAGGCCGCGAGCTTCATCCCGTCGAGCCACACCCCGGCGGGCTCGCGCTGCCACGCCGCGCCGGCGACGCCGAGCTCGCGCGCGACGTCGGCGATCACGCCGGCGATGCTCTCGAGAAACGCGACCACGCCGCGCCGCACGCGCACCACGGGATAGATCATGAGCTGCCCCGGCCCGTGATACGTGACGTCGCCGCCGCGCGACGCGTCCGACAGCGTCACGCCGCGCGCCGCGAGCACATCCGCCGGCGCGACGACGTGCGTGCGATCGGCGCTCTTGCCGAGCGTGATCGTCGGCGGGTGCTCGCACAGCAAGAGCTGCTGCGCGTCGCCGTCACCGGCGAGCACGCGCTCGCGGATCGACTCCATCCGCGCGACAGCGTCCGCGTGGTCGATCCGCCCCAGCCAGGCGACGTTCATCGCCCTGCCCGGTCAGCCGGCGAGCAGCTCGGTGAGCAGCTGGTCGTCGACGTAACGCACCGGCGCGGCCGCGGTCACGACGCCCACGCCGGACGCGAGCAGCGCCGACACGAACGCGTCACCCGCGACCACCGTGATCGAGCGACCGTTGCGCTCGAGCTCGCGCTCGGCGTCGGGCGACAGCTCGCGCGCCGCGAACAGGTAGCCCGCGAGCAGCTGCTTGGCCTCGACGCCCACGCGCAGCTCGCCGATGCCGCGGCGATCGACCGGCGCGTTGCCGGAGCGCGCGCTGATCAGCACCGGGGTCGCGCCCTCGGGCGGAAGCGCCGTCGCGTAGCTGATGCCCTCGACGCGCTTGATCCACGAGATGTCGCGGAAGCTCGCCGACACCAGGTACGCGTGCACCAGGCGCTCGAAGCCGGCCTGGCTCGCCGTCGCGATCTTGTCCTTGAGCGTGCGGTGCGTCGCGACCGCCATCACCGACAGCGCGCGGGCCAGCTCGGCCTCGGCGCCGGCGGTCGGGCTGATCGCCACGGGGCCGGGCGCGAAGAGGTCGCGACCGCGATAGACGATGCGCGGGCGCAGGCCGAGGCTCTTGTAGCTGCGCTCGTCGCCGAGCAGCGCCGCCTTGAGGTGCGGCCACATGACCTCGGGGTCGCCCTCGAGCAGGCCACGCTTGCGCATCATGCCGGCGAGCTGGCGGACCGGCATCGGCTGCGCGCCCTTGATCGACGCGAACACGGTCCACGCGGCGTCGCCGAGCGAATTGCCGACGCGGATCACGCCGGTGTCGTCGAGCAGCTGACCCTCGGGCGCGCGCGGCAGCTCTGCCATCGCCGCCGCGGGCAGCGCACGCTCGAGGTTGGCGCGGTCGGCGCCACGGTCGCGGTCGGCGCCACGGTCGCGGTCGCCGCCACGGTTGCGATCGCCGCCACGGTCGCGATCGCCGCCACGGTCGCGGTCGCCGCCACGGTCGCGATCGAAGCCGCCGGGACGACCACCGCCCTGGCCCTGCGGACCGCCCTGGCCCTGCGGACCGCCCTGGGCCTGCTGGCCGCCCTGGCTCGGCGGAACACCCTGGGCCTGCTGACCGCCCTGGCCCTGGCGAGCCTCGCGGCCCTCGCGACGGCGCGAGCGCTCCTCGTCACGTCGCGCGCGGCGCTGGTCGCGACGCTCTTCCCACCGCTTCTGCCGCTCGACGCGCCCGTTGATCTCGGGAAGCATCTGGCGATCCTCGTCGGCGGTCAGGCGATCGCTGTATTCGGCGTGCGCGGCGGCCGCGGGCGCGCTCGCGAGATCGTCGCCGTAGATGGCCGCGAGCTCCTGCTCCTCAGGCGAGAGCTCGCGCGCGGGCTCGGCCTCGTCGGCATCGACCTCATCGGCGGGGCCGGCGTCGACGTGCACGTGCGGCGCCTCGGCGCGTTCGGCGACCTCGGCGGCGAGCCGATCGTGCAGCGCGTCCTCGTCATCGTCGGCGAGCGCGACGTCGTCGTCGTCGCCGGGCGCGGGCGCGAAGCCCTGCAGGTCGCCGGCGTCGGTGGACGAGAGCGTCGGCTCCTCGAGGGCGAGCGCCTCCTGCGGCGCCTTCTTCCTGGCCGGCGCCTTCTTCCTCTCGGCCGGCTTCTCGGCCGGCTTCTCGGCCGGCGCCTTCTTCGCCTTCGTGGGCGCCTTCGCGGGCGCCTTCTCCGGCTTGGCCTTGGCGGCCTTGGGCTTGGCGGGCGCCTTCTTCGGCTTCTTCTCGCCCTCGTCCGCGCCCGACTTCTCGGCCTGCTTGTCGCTCTTGGTCGCCATGGCGACGCGTGGATAGCCTTCCCCCGACAGATCGTCAAGCCTGCGACTCCACGACAAAAACCAACGCGGCTGGCAGCCGGAAACTTGCCACACCGAGGCCCGCTCCCTAGCGTGGGTCCAGCAAGTCCCCGGAAGAGCTGACTTGTCGAAGTCGTTATGGATGCGACCAGGAGTCGGACCGATGAAGCACACGAAGATCGGGGTTCTGATGGGCGGGATGTCGAGCGAGCGCGAGGTCTCCCTGCGCAGCGGCGAGGCGGTCCTGCACGCGCTCCGCGAGCGTGGATACCGGGCCGATCCGATCTATGTCGATCGCGACCTCGACCAGGTGCTGCGCCAGACGTCCATCGACGTGGCGTACATCGCGCTCCACGGTCGCTACGGCGAGGACGGCTGCGTCCAGGGCCTGCTCGAGACGATGGGCATCCCGTACACCGGGTCCGACGTGCTCGCGTCGGCGCTGGCCATGCACAAGGTGAAGGCCAAGGAGCTCTTCCGGCTGCACAACCTCCCGACGCCCGCGTACTACGTGGCCGCGCCCGAAGACGACGACCCGCTCGGGCGGCACGGCGACTTCGGCTATCCGTGCGTCGTGAAGCCGGCGCGTGAGGGGAGCTCGGTGGGCGTGACCATCGTGAACGGCGAGAGCGAGCTCGTGCCTGCCATCGAGGCGGCCGGCTGCTTCGACGGCGACGTGCTCGTCGAGCGCTACATCGCGGGCCGCGAGGTCTCGGTCGCCGTCCTCGGCGATCGCGCGCTGGGTGCCGTCGAGATCGCGCCCAAGACGGGCTTCTACGACTACGCCAACAAGTACACGCGCGGCGGCAGCGAGTACTTCATCCCGCCGCGGCTCTCGCCCGAGCGCTACCGCGGGATCCTCACGCAGGCGGTGCGCGCGCACGTCGCGCTCGGCTGCCGCGGCGCCACGCGCGTCGACATGATCGTCGCCGACAGCGGCAACGAGTACGTGCTCGAGGTGAACACGATCCCGGGCATGACCCCGACCAGCCTCTTGCCCAAGATCGCCGACTCGGCGGGCATCAGCTTCGGCGAGCTGTGCGAGGCGATCGTGCTCGCCGCGCACCTGCCGTCGCACCGCCCCCGCGGTGAGCGCCGCGTCGCGCAGCGCAGCTTCGAAGGCGACGAGCGCCGCGCCGGAGCGCACTGATGGCCCAGGCTCGCCCCGAGCAAGATTGAACATGCGCATCCGCGAGCGCCAGCTCCTGGCCGGGACGTGTGCGCTCGCCCTGGGCGTGCCGCTCGTGCTCGCCCACGTCCTCGATCGCCAGGTGCAGGGCCGGCTCGCGCCCGCGCTGTCGCGCGCCACCGGGCAGCCGGTCGCGCTGGGCGGCGTCGAGGCCGAGCTGACCGGCGCGGTGCGGCTGCGCGACGTCGTCGTCGGCGATCTGCTGCGCGCCGACGCCATCGAGGCCGCGGTGTCGCTCGACTCGATCCTCGCCGGCGAGCTCGCGCCCGACGAGATCCGCGTGCGCCATCCGCGCGTGCGCGCCCACATCGCGGCCGACGGCTCGAGCGACTGGCAGACCATGATCGCGCACACCGCCGAGCATGTCGGCGCGCGCCGGACCGCCGCGCCCGCGTCGCGCAGCGGCGGCGCGGGACGCAAGCTCCGCCGCATCGTCGTCTCGGGCGGCGATCTCGTCGCCGATCTCGGCGGCGCGCGCATCGCCGTGCGCGACGTCGAGCTCCACCCGCAGGCCGGCGGCGTGCGCGTGGTGACCGGAACCGCGCGCCTGACCGGCGCGATCGGGCCGTATCGCGTCGATGGCAAGATCGCGCGCGCCGGCGCCGACGTCGCGCTCCCCCGCATGCAGATCGAGCGCGTCGTCGCGGTGGGCGGCAAGGCCGCGGTCACCAGCGCCGACGCCCGCCTCTCCGCGGCGGCGCTCGACATCGTCCGCGATCGCGCCGGCGGTCCCTGGCGCATCACCGCCGAGGTCGACGATCGCGGCGCTCCGCGACGCGTCGAGCTCGCGTTCACGCGCACCGGCGGCGCCGGTGGGGCGGCCGCCGCGACCGTCACCGGCGATCGTCTCCCGCTCGCGGTGCTCGCCTCGCTCGCCCCCGCCGGCATCGCGCTCGAGCGCGCGCACGCCAGCGGCACCGCCACGATCGCCCGCGGCGCCGGCCACGGCGCACCCACGCTCGTTCAGGCCGACCTCATGATCGACGGCGCCTGGATCGATCACCGCGCCATCGCGGCGACGCCGGTGCCGCTCGACGGCGCCGTCACGCTCGACCTCACCGCCGGCGACGGCCGCATCGACGCGCGCACGGTGCGCCTGGCGCGCGGCGGGATCGATCTCACCGCCGCCGGCTGGGTTCGCTACACCGGCCGGCGCGTCGTCGCGACCGACGCCACGCTCACCCTCGCGCCCGGCGACTGCCGCGCGCTGATCGACGCCATCCCGTCGCCGCTGCGCGGGCCGCTCGACGAGCTCGTCGTGCGCGGCACCCTCGCCGGCCGCGGTCACATCGCGTTCGCCCTCGACGAGCAGTCGTCCGAGGGCGTCGATCTCACCCTCGACCTCGACCCGCGCACCTGCGAGGTCATCGCCGACTCGCCCGCCGCCGATCCGCGCACGCTCGCCAGCGCGGCCGAGCACACGTTCCCCGACGGCCATCGCGTCATGGTCGGCCCCGGCATCGGCGACTGGGTCGAGCTCGCCGACCTCCCCAACCACGTGCGCGGCGCGTTCGTCGCCGCCGAGGACGCGCGCTTCTGGGAGCACCACGGCTTCGATCTCGACCAGATCGCGCGCTCGCTGGAGGTCGACCTGCGCGAGCACCGCTTCGCGCGCGGCGGCTCGACGATCAGCCAGCAGCTGGTGAAGAACGCGTTCCTCGATCAGCGGCGCACGCTCACGCGCAAGCTGCAGGAGGCGGTGCTCACGTGGCGCACCGAGGCGACGCTCGACAAGCGCACCATCCTCGGCCGCTATCTCAACGTCATCGAGCTCGGGCCGGGCGTGTTCGGCGTCGGCGCCGCCGCGCGCCACTGGTTCGGCAAGCCCGCCGGGAAGCTCACGGTGCGCGAGGCCGCGTTCCTGGCCGCGCTCACGCCCGCGCCGCGCACGATGAGCGCCCGCCTCGCGCGCCACCACGGCCTCGATCCCGAGACCGCCGAGCGCGTCGCCGTCACGCTGCGAGCCATGCGTCGCGCCGGCGTCATCGATCCCGAGACGGCGCGCATCGCGGCCGGCGCCGGCCTCGACTTTCGCTCCGCGGCGGTTGGCCGCTGACGCGCGGCGCCGCTACTTCGTCGCCGCGGCCGGGCACGTCGGCGCGACCGTCGCCGCGGGCGTGCCGCCGGCGACCTCGATGCTCTCGGCCGACACCGTGCCGCCGCAGGTGCTCGTCACGATCGCGCCGGCGCACTGCTCGCAGCGCACGTGCGCGAGCGACAGGTGCACGCCGTCACCGACGGTGATGGCCGCGTCGCCGCCCGAGCTGGCCAGCTGCAGGTGCTCGATCGTGCTGTCCTGCACGCCGGTGAGCCCGATGTTGTCCCAGGTGCCCGGCGTCGAGCGCACGCCGATCATCTTCACCGGCGCGTCGGCCGTACCCTTGATGACCAGCGACGCGACGTCGGCCTTGGCCGGCTTCTTCTTCCCCGGCGCCGCCGCGATCACGTCGAGCGACGCCTTGTCCATCATCTGGAAGTCGCTGCCGGCCTCGATCGTGAGCGCGCCTTTCGTCACCGCCACGCGCCCCGACCACCACACCTTGGTCTCGGGCTTCCACGTCACCGACTCGTCGATGGTCCCGCCGCGCAGCTCGACCTTGGCCCCGCTGTCGAAGGTGTTCTTGCGCAGCGACGCCAGCTGCGTCGCCAGCGACACCGCGAACAGCCCGGTCCGCTCGAACGTGCAGCCATCGACGGCGAGCTTGCCCTTCTCGTCCACCGAGACCCCGACCACGACGTCCGACAGCTTCGTGTTGTAGAGCTCGAGCGAGCCGCCGCGGACCGCCACGGCGCCCGCCTCGCGGTCGGTGCCGCCGCCCTTCACGATCGCGTGATCGATCACGGCCTCGCCGTGCCGCCCGATCCACACGTTCCACGCGCCGGCCTGGCCGTCGGCCGACACCAGCGTCACCGGCCGCGCCGCCGTGCCCGACACCTTGAGCCCGCCGGGATGATTCACGCCGATGCCGAGCCCGGCCTTCACCGTGAAGCGCACCTCGACGCCCTCGTCGAGCGTGAGCGTGGCGCGCGTGTCCTTCATCTGGACCTGCAGCATGTCGGCGACCAGGTACGGCGCGCCGCGCGCCCGCCACGTCACCGAGCGCGACAGCGTGCCCGGCACCACCGCGATCACGCCGCCGCCGCCGAACGTGTTGTGCTCGCCGATGGATCCCGCGGCCTCCGGCCCGATGCGCACCAGCTCCTTGCCGGTGCGCTCGATGCGGTTGTCCTCGAACGTCCCGAAGCTCTTGTCGGCGGCCAGCTCGATGCCCACCGCGCCCACGTCCTTCACGGTCGAGCGCGTCATCGCGACGTCGGCCGCCTCGATCAGGACCGCGCTCTTGCCGTCCTTGCCCGCCTTCTCGACGCTGAGGCCCGTGATCGTCGAGCCCGTCGCGCCCGGGCCGACGCGCAGCTGTCCCCACGCCGCCACGTCCGGCGCCGCCGACATCCTCACCGGCTGATCGATCGTCCCGGCCACCACCAGCTTCGCCGCCGCCTCGGGCGCCACCACGAGCGACCGCCCCTCGAGGAAGAGGACCGTCGCGCCCGCCTCGAGCGTCAACGTCCCCGACATCACCGTCACGTCATCGGTCACCGTCACCGTGCACCCGCCCGCGATGGTCCTGTCCGCGGTCAGCGCGCCGGCCAGGTTCATCACGCACGGCGGCGGCGCATCCATCGGCGCCTTCTTCTTCCCGCCTCCACCACACCCGACCCAGCCAACGACGACGCCTGCGACGACGATGCCGCGCCGCATGGGGCTCACACCCCGAGGAAGAGCCGATTTCCGAAGTTGCGCTCGAGATCGCTCGCGAAGATCTTCTGTGCGCTCGCGTCGATGTCGTACGGGACGCGCTTGAACTCGAACACCTTCTCCTCGGAGTCGTAGATGGTGTAGCTGGCGCGGTTGTCGTAGTCGCGCGGCTGCCCCACCGAGCCGACACTGATGATGTAGCGATGGTCGGGGCGGATCGCGAACTTCTGCGCCACCACCTCGAACACGTCGTCGCGCGACAGCGCGAACGACTTGCACAGGTGCGAGTGGCCGATGAACGTCACCGTGTTCAGCTCGTCCCAGATCTCGAGACAGCGCGCCGCTTGCTCGGTCGAGAAGATGTACTCGAACTCCTCGAGGTTGATGGGCGAGCCGTGACAGAACGTGACCTCGCCCTCGCGCTTCTCGTACGGCAGGCTCTTGAGCCACGCCATGTTCTCGGGCGTCAGCTGGCGGGCGTGCAGGTCGAGCGCGTGGCGCGCGGCGTCGTAGTAGTACGAGTAGTCCATGCGCCCGGCGACGGCGGCGTCGTGGTTGCCGAGGATGGTGAACTTCGCGGCACCACGGATGATGTCGCAGCATTCGTTGGGCGATGCGCCGTAGCCGACGGTGTCGCCGATGCAGACGTACTCGTCGATACGTTCGCTCTTGAACGCCTCCATCACGGCCTGGAGGGCCTCGATGTTGGCGTGTACGTCGCTGAAGATCCCGATACGCATGGATCGCGGTGCAAAATGATACCCGTTTTTTCAACGGGAAGCGCCCCGTCAGCCCGGCAACAGGTCGCTCTCGTCGAGCTCGGCCTCGCTCCCGCCGTCGTCATCCGTCGCCTCGTCCAGCTCGTCGATCAGGTCGTCGTCGTCGAGAAGCTCCATCGGGGTCGACGCGTCCAGCGCCTCCAGCTCGCCTGCCGCAACGTCGGGTAGCCCACGTTCGAGCGCCTCGAAGAATCGGCGCGAAAAGGCGCGATTGACCGTGACCTCACGCGCCGGGCCGCGGCCGTGCACGTCGTCGCTCGCCGCCGGCTCGAGCCGTTCGAGCGCCATCGCCGCGACCGGCGCGACCGCGCTCTGCCCGGCCGCCAGCGTGGCGACCGCCGCCTTACCACCGCGCACACCGACATGTGCCATGGCCCAGGCGATGCGCTCCTTCTCGCTGGCGCTGGCGCGATCTCCCAGGCGTCCCAGGCGGGCCGCGAGCGGCATGAGCGCCGCCGGGCCGATGTGCCCGACCGCGCGCGCGATCTCGCGCCAGATCTCGGTCGGCTCGGCGAGGAGCGCGTCGACCACGGCCTCGGTGCCGGCCTCGGTGCGCAGGAGCGCGAGCGCGAGCGCACAGCCATGGCGGAGGAAGGCCTTCGAGCTGGAAAGGCCCGCGGTGAGCGCGGGCGCGGCCGCCGGCCCGAGCTTCACCATCCCGCCCAGCACCCGCACGGCCTCGGCGCGGCCCATGCGCCGTACCGCGTTCATGATCGGTCGGATGGCGGTCGCGTCCCCGCGCTCGCACAGCTCGAGCGCGGCCTCGACCCGGCGCGTCTTGTCGTCGAGGAGGCCGAGCAGCTCGGGGACGGTGCGTCCCTTCGTGCCGCCCACCGCCGACGACGGCGCGGCCGGCGACGAACGCGGCGCGATCGTGCCCGACACCACCGGCTCGTTCTCGCTGGCGACCGCGCCGCCGGCGGAGACGCCGAGGTTCTGCGCCTCTTCGGCCAGCGCCTTGCGGTTGTCCTCGATCGCGTCGGGGTCCAGATCGTTGGCGACGGCGTCGGCCAGGAGCGACGCGAAGCCCTGCTCCAGCTTGCCGACGAGGTCCTTGCGCGATCGTGCGAGCCCCTCGGAGACCGCGGCCTGCGCCAGCTCGGACCCCATCCACAGTCCCATGGCCACCGCGCGCGTGAGCACCGCGGTGCGCAGCTCGCGCCAGCGCGTGAGCGGGAAGCCGCGCACGGTGACGAGGTAGTCCTCGCGCGCCGGCTTGATGAAGCGGCGGGCCATGGCGAGCGCGCGGCGCACCTGGTTCGCCGTCGAGAGCGACTCGAGCTTGTCGACGCGCAGCTCGCCGTGCTCCGGGTGCTCCATGCCGAGCACGTCGAAGCCAGGCGCCGTCACCGTCGCCACGGCGCGCGCGAAGCTCGCGTTCGGCGCGGGCACGGCGCGCAGGTGATCGCCGGCGGCGCGCATGGCGTAGCCGACGTTCTCGCCCAGCGGCGCACGCAGGCGAGCGCGGCGCAGGCGGCGGCGCTCGACGAGCACGTCGAGCTCGAACACGAAGTCGCGGCCGAGCTGCTGGAGCACGCGGCGATCGCCGTCGCTGGCGATGTCGAGCGGCACGATCACGCGATGGGGCGGGCCCAGCCCGCGCAACGCGGCCGGCGTACCGATTACGAGCGCGATCACCGGATACTCGGGCTGGCGGAACGCGACCAGACGCACGTCGAGCGGCGACGCCGTGAGCGGCGCGGCGCTGGCGGTGGGCGCGCGCACCGCGACGCGAATGCGACCGTCCTCCATCACGACGGACGCCGGGCGGTCGCTGTTGGAGAAGCCCTCGCTCCACGCGTCGCCGTTGCCGAGCGGACCGTCGGCGGTGGTGGTCGTGATCGGGTCGGCCGAGATGGGCAGGATCGGCGCGTCGTTCTGGTCGAGCAGCTCGAACGGGCTGGTCTCGAGGGGCGGATGCGGCGGCGGGATCGGCGTCGGCGTCTCGTGATCGTCGGCGTCGGCGTCGCCGATCGCCGCCAGCGGCCGCGTCGGGATCTCGCTGTCGGCGCGGGCGCTCGGCGGCGCCGCGATCGGCAACGGCGCGGGCAGCGGCGCCGGAAGTGGCGCTGGCAGTGGTGCCGGCGTCGGCGTCAGCGCCGCCGCCGGGTCGATGTGCACCGCGCTCGACTCGTCGGTCTTCTCCGCGCGGTGGTCTTCGGCCGGGCGCTGGCGGCGCTCGCGCTCGAGCTCGAGGCGCGCGCGATCCATCTCGCCGCGCGTGCGCTCCATGTCGCCGCGCACGCGGTCGGCGTCGGCGAGCTTCCTGTCGAGCTCGGCGGTCGCGACGTCGATCTCGGCGGCGCGGCGATCCATCTCGCGCGTGCGGCGATCCAGCTCCGTGGCGCGGCGCTCCAGCTCCATCGCGCGGCGCTCGAGCTCGCTGGCCCGGCGCTCGAGCTCCTGCTCGCGGGCGATCACCTCGCCGCGCTTGCGCTCGACCCCGGCGCGCTCGCGCTCGACGTCGCGCGCGCTGTCGGCGGCGCGCTGCTCACCGAGCGAGCGCTCGGCGAGCTTCTCGAGGTGGGCGCGCAGGCCGCTCGCGCCGAACACGACCGCGAAGTCACGCACGTACGCCGGCACCGGCGACGTGGTATCGCCGGCCAGCTCGGCGTACAGGGTGCTGCGCGCGTCGAGGTCGCGATGACGATCGCCTTCGGGGAGGACCAGCGCGAAGATCTCGTTGGCCGGGTCGTGGAATACGACCGGCACGTTGACGATGACACCCGCGCCGTCGCCGGCGCGCACCACGTTCAGCCCGCGGTCCGGCACGTCGGACAGGAGCCGCTGGCCCAGCTCGGGATCGGCGACGACGTCGACCGCGATGCACACCTTCGCCGCCACGATCTCCCCGCCGGGCAAGGTCACGTGGACCGAGCTGTGGCGAGTGGCACCGACGGTGCCGCGATACGCATTGTGGGAAGGCGCGCGTTCCCGCCCCCGGGGGATGGCCATGCCCCGGGAATAACACAGAAGAGAGGCCTCTGGCCTCGGCCTTCAGTTCATCTGACCGGGCGGCGGGCTGCCGTCGTCGTCGTCCGCAACTTCGTCTGTCGCGGCCCCCTCGGGCTCGATCTCGTCGACATCGTCGTCGTCGGGGAGCTCGCCGCGCTCCTTGCCGATCAGCTTGGCCGCGACCGCGACCAGCACCTCGTGCACGTGCTCGAGCGTGTCGAGCCGGCCGCACAGCGAGTAGTAGTCGTCCTCGGTGACGTCGCCCATGCGCGCGAGCGTCTGCTCGACGAACGGCCGCATGCGCGGCGGCGCGTCCATCGTGGTGTCCAGATCGTCGAGGTCGGCGCGCACGATGGCGGCGGCGGCGAACCCGGCGGGCGAGAAGTTGAGGCCGGTCGGCAGGACGATGCGCCAGTCGGTGATGTCCTCGGCGCTCGTGTCCCAGCGCCCTCCCAGGGTGCGGCGCACGACCTCGCCGAAGTACGCGCCGCTCGTGGTCGCGACCAGCTCGACCGTCGACGGCTGATCGTCGGGCACGGTGCGGAGGTAGTGGTCGAGCAGCGGCAGCGTGTCGCTGTCGTAGGTCAGCTCGAGACCGATCGCGCGCTTGACGTACTCCACCGCAGCGCGCGCCAGCTCGGCGACGCGAGGCGGAGGAGCTGCGGCAACCGACGATGAATCCATGTCCCCGAGCTTAGCGCCCTTCGACGCGCTGCGCTCGCTCAGGGCCGGCCGGCTGCGAATCTGGCGGCTTGCGAGCTACGGATTCACGACGCTGAACGCGACGTCGCCGTACCGCGACTCCAGCTTGACAGTGCCGAGCTGGCTGGGGCGGCCGGCCTGTCCGAACTGCCCCTCGACCCACCGCTGATTCCCGCCGCGCGTCGACGCGCCGGCCAGGACCACCTCGCCGCCGGCCCGCGCGCGCACCTTGAGGCGCACCGTCGCGCGCACCGAGACGTCGATGTCGCCGCGCAGGCTCGACACCACGATCGATCCAGTCTGACGCCAGCTGGTCGTGTCCACGTCGGCGCGGACGTCGCCGTCGATGGCGAGGAGGCGCACGTCGCGCGAGGCCACGCGGCGCGCCGCGATCGAGCCCGAGTGGATCTGCGCCGTGAGAGATCGGCCGCGGATGGTGTCCAGCTCGAGGTCGGCGTCCACGGCGTGTGCGTCGAGATCACCGAACACGGTCGTGAAGTGCTGGTCACCGTCGACCGAGCGGGACTGGATGCGTCCGGCCACGTTCTCGACGTTGATGTTGCCGCCGCCGGCGTCGAGGTCGGCGCCGCCGTCGAGGTTCTTGACCTCGAGGCGACCGCTGCCGACGCGGCCGTCGACGCGCGCCGAGCGCGGTACGCGGATGACGAGATCGATGCGCAGCGCGCCGAGCGCGGCGGGCGGACGCTCGCGCCCGTCGCCGAGCGCCGTGGTGAGGCGCACCGTGCCGTCGGGATCGGGGACGAGCGTGACGCGCAGGCGCTCGAGCGTGTCGACGTCGGGGGCGTGCTTGACCGACACGATCGTCACCTGATCGCTGTCGTGGCCCTCGACGCGCACGTCGCCGAGCGCGTTGTCGATGACGACCGCGCTGATCGGACGACGCGACGGGCCGACGGTGAGCTCGGCCCGCTCGACGACCTCGCCGTCGTCATCACGACCCGGGCCGGGCTGCGCGATCGCTGGCGCAGATCCCACGATGACGACGAGCCCGGCCGCGACGAGGCGCATCACGGCCGGAGTCATAGAACCCCCGCCAAGCGACCGGTGGGCTCGCCGAGCGCGGCGCGCTCGAGGAACGACAGCAGCGAGTGCCACGCGCGCTCGCGCGCCTTGCCGGCGTCGGCGCGGACCACCGCGGCCTCGAGCGTCGCGACGTCGCGATCGAAGCGGCGCAGCGCGGCGCCCTGCTTCTCGGCGCGCGCCAGCGGCATGAGCTCGGCGGCGGTGCGCCGGAAGGTCTCGTCGATGCGCGCGGCCTCGGCGGCCAGCTCGATCGACGCGTCGACCGCCGGCCGCGGCGCCGATGGCGCGGTGTCGTGCGCCGGTGGCGCCGCGGGGTTGCCCATCACGGCGCTGCCGTCGTCGGCGGTACGCGCGATCGGTGCGCCCGTGTGCACCGCGCCCTCGTCGTCGCCGCGGAGCTGCATCACCAGCACGACCACGGCGCACGCCGCGGCCGCGATCCCGGCGGGCACCAGGTGCGGGCGCACGCGATCGGCGAACGCCGACCAGCGCCGCGACCACCCGGACCGCTTCGCGTCCGCGATCTCGGCCTGGCCGAGCTGCGCCAGCACGCCGTCCCACATGGGCGTCGGCGCCTCGGGCCGTTCGAGCCCCGCGAGCGTGTCGCGGATGACGGCGTGATCCTCGGCGGCCGTGCGGCACGCCGCGCACAGCCGGAGGTGTCCGCGCACCGCGCTCGCCGTCGCGGTGTCGAGCTCACCGTCGAGATACGACGTGAGCTGGCGGGTGACGGACGTACAGTTCACTCGGCCTCCGCGCTGGGGCGGGGTGCACGTTCGGCAGCGAGCGCCGGCCCCAGGAGCTCGCGCATCTTCGCACGGGCCTTGTGCAGCTGCGACTTCGACGTGCCCACGCGGCAGTCCATGATCGCCGCGCACTCCTCGTGGGAGAGCCCCTCGACGTCGTGGAGCGTGAGGATGGCGCGGTAGCCGGCGGGCAAACGGCTCATGGCCGCCTCGACGCGATCGGAGAGCCGCGGGTCGCGCTCGACGGCGGGCGGCGCGGCGACGTGCGCGATCTCGTCGTCGCCGACCTCGCTGCGCCGGCGCTGCTTGCCGGCGTGGGTGAGCGCGGCGTTGACGGCGAGGCGGTACACCCAGGTTCCGAGCTGCGAGTCGCCTCGAAAGTTGCCTAGCCCGCGAAAGACGCGCACGAACACGTCCTGCGCGACCTCCTCGGCGTCGACCGGACCGACGATGCGGTGGCACAGCCCGAACACGCGGCGCTTGTACTGGTGGTAGAGCGTCTCCATGGCGCGGCGCTCGCCGCGCTGGCAGGCGGCGACGAGCTCGCGGTCATCGCTGAGCACCCCCGGCAGCGCGCGCGCACCGGGGGCGGCGGCTACCAGGGCTCGGGGACGGGGGATGTCTTGATCGGTCGCAGCGCGCGCTTGGGGCACGGGGTCCTCGCTGCCCGTTGGACCGGCCAGGCCCGTTCCGGGTTGCTTCCCTGGTTGCCCCGGCTCTCGCATGTCCCCTCCTAGATACACCGGGCGCGCGCTCGTGCCCCTGCCCGTGCCCGATGTCTTCGGATCTCCGCGCGATGCCAGGGCTTCTCGGTACCGTGGTACGCTGTCGCACGTGACGTACTCCACGCTCGGGGGAGCGGGCGTCCGGCCCATCGTGGCCGGCCTGGGGCGCATCGGCGTCTCGGTCACCGCCCTCGCCCATCGTGTCCCCGAGGTCGGCTCCGGCGATGCCGGCGAGCTGGCCGCGGTCTCCCTTTCACCCGGGGCGGGCGTGGCGGTCGCGGTTCGCGCGGCGCAGGCGCTGGGGTGTCGCGGGCGCATCGGCGGCTGGGTGGGATCGGACGGCATGGGAGCGTTCGCGCGGGCGGCGCTCACGCGTGCCGGGCTCGACGTCGAGATGGTGCGCGCGGCGCCGGGCGGCTCGCGCAGCGAGATCGTCAC
Source organism: Kofleriaceae bacterium (assembly GCA_035525615.1). GTDB lineage: Bacteria > Myxococcota_A > Polyangia > Haliangiales > Haliangiaceae > UBA2376. Next base: position 37,244 of record DATLEB010000233.1, read on the forward strand.
CGTCGACGTCAACGGGCGGCGCCTCATCCAGCGCGGGATCGGGGAGGACATCGACGAGGACGCGTTGCCGGTCGACATCGACGCGCTCATCCAGGGCGCGCAGGCGTTGCTCTTGGACGACTCCTGTCCGCGTGCGCAGTCGCGCGCCGCGTCGCGGGCGCGCGAGCGCGGCATCCCGGTGATCGTCGATCTGACGTCGCCGGCCGAGGGCGCGGCCGAGCTGGTCGCGTTCGCCGACGTGCTCATCTCGAGCGAGCGCATGGTCTCGGAGCTGGCCCCGCGCCGGGATCTCATGACCGCGCTTGGCGATCTCATCTCGCTCGGGCCGCGCGCGGTCGTGGTGACCCTCGGCGCCGCCGGCGCGGTCGGTCGTCACGGCGGCGACGTGGTCGAGGTGCCGGGCTATCCGGTCGAGACGCTCGACACGTCGGGCGCGGGCTCGGTCTTCCACGGCGCGTTCGTCGCCGGGCTGCTCGGTGAGCTGCCCTTCGCGCGCTGCGTGGAGCTGGCGAGCGCCGCGGCCGCGCTGTCGTGCCAGACGCTCGGCCCGTGGGACGGGATCCCGGAGCGCGACGAGGCCGTGTCGTTCATCACAACTCGCAGGTAGGAGCGTGCTAACGCTCTCGCATGAGTGACGTCGCGGCGACTGCGCCGCAACATCCGGTTCGCGACGGCTTCATCGGCGGTTTCGGTTGCGCGCTGGTGGTCGGCTTGCTCCTCGCGCTGATCGACAGCTTCGCCACGTCGAGCGGGCCTGCGGGCTTCGGCGCGATGCCGACGGTGCTCGGCCTCTGGGCGCCGGCGGTGCTCGGCTTCGGCGTGTACGCGGGCGCGATCGGCGCCGGGCTCGCCACGTTCGGCGCGCGGCCGCTGGCGCGCCTGCGCGAGGACGAGCGGCTCGACACCAACCTGGCGGCGGCGATCGGCGCGGTCGCGCTGATGCTGGTCGTGATGGCGATCCTGCTCGGGCCGCCGCTCAAGATGCTGGTCGTGAAGGCCAAGCGCAACGACGCCGGCGCGCACATGATGAAGGTGATCGCCGTGCTGCTCGTCCTCGGGCTCGGCGTCGCCGCGTTGCCGCTCCAGCGCGCGCTGCGGCGCGTGACGGCGGCGTTGCCGGTGCTCGGGCCGCTGTCGCGCAGCGCGCTGGTCGCGCTCGTCGTCGGCGCCGCCGTGCTGTGGTGGAGCCGCCGCACGCTGTACACCGCCGGCTACGAGACGCAGGCGCTGCCGATCGGCGCCCTCGCGCTGTTCCTGTTCCTGCCGCTCGGCACGATCGCGCTCGCCGTGCTCGCGTACGGCCCGCTCGCGGGCGTGCGCGGCAAGCTGCCGGCGCGCGGCATCCTCGTCGGCGCCGGCGCGCTCGTCGCGGTCGCGCTCGCGGGGATGGCCTTCGCCGGGCAGCCGTCGGCCGACGTCGCCGTCTCGGTGAGCAACAAGGGCATCGCCAGCCGGCTCGTGGTGCAGCTCGGCCAGCAGCTCATCGATCGCGACAAGGACGGCAGCTCCGCCTTCTTCCGCGGCCCCGACTGCGACGACACGAACAAGGACGTCCGTCCGGGCGCGACCGACCTCCCCGGCAACGGGATCGACGAGAACTGCGCGTTCGGTGACGCCCCGATCGTCCCCGGCGGACCGACGATCGCCGAGCCCGGCAAGACGCCGGCGATGTGCCCCTGCCCCGACACGGTGCAGCCCGCCACCGGCCCCAAGAAGAACGTCATCATCGTCATGGTCGACACGCTGCGCGTCGATCGCCTGGGCGCGTCGGGCTACCAGCGCGACAGCAAGAGCCTCACGCCGCGCATCGACGACTTCCTCGGCAAGGCGACCTGGTTCCAGCACACGTACGCGCAGGCCAACAACACGCCTCGCTCGATGCCGTCGTTCATGACGTCGCGCTACCCGTCGCTGGTCGTGGTCGACAAGGTCTACTCGAAGTACCCGCGCGTCGAGGACGCCAACGACATGCTGTTCGAGCGCCTGCAGGCCGGCGGCTGGAAGACCTTCGGCTTCGCGTCGCACTTCTACTTCCGCCCCGAGCGCAACTTCGCGCAGGGCTTCGACGTGTTCGACAACGACGGCGCGCTCGACATCGGTCCGTCCAACAAGGACACGGCGGCGCCGCGCATCGTGCCCAAGGTCGAGGCGAAGCTCGCCGAGCTCGCCAAGGACAAGCAGAAGCCGTTCGCGATGTTCGTGCACCTCTTCGAGCCGCACTCGAGCTGGGTCGAACACGAGGGGATGCCGCCGATCACCGAGAGCGGCACCAAGGCGCACGCGCAGAAGTACGACTACGAGGTCGCCTTCGTCGATCAGTGGATCGGCAAGATCTTCGACGCCGTCGAGCGCGAGGGTCTGGCCGACGACACCGTGATCGTGCTCATGAGCGATCACGGCGAGTCGTTCGGCGACCACAGCTTCGCCGGGCAGAGCATGTTCCACGGCACGAACCTCTACGACGAGCAGCTGCGCGTCCCGTTCGCGTTCAAGGTGCCGGGCGCGACGGGCCGCAAGGTCGGGAGCGTCGTGCAGCTCATCGACCTGGCGCCGACCGTGGCCGCGCTCGTGGGCGCGGCGCCGTCGCCGGCGTGGCTCGGGCGCAGCCTGGAGCCGGCCATCCGCGGCGACGAGCTGCCGCCGGTGCCGGCGTTCGCCGAGCTCCTCGCGTATCCCGGCTGGGATCACGAGCTGAAGACGGTCATCGCCGGCGACGGCTCGAAGAAGCTCATCCACGTCATCTCGCAGCAGCGCTTCGAGCTGTACGACCTCGCCGGCGACCCCGCGGAGCAGAAGAACCTGTTCGGGCAAGCCGCGGCGAAGCAGGCGCAGGACGAGATGAGCGGGCTCATGGCCCACTTCGTCGACGTCGTGCTGGCGAAGCGGTAAGGATCGCGCCCATGGGGCAGAACGGGCCGTACAAGAATCCGACGCCGACGGTCGACGTGCTCATCGAGCTCGACGGCCGCCCCGGCACGGTGGTGCTCATCAAGCGCGCCAACGAGCCACAGGGCTGGGCCATCCCCGGCGGGTTCGTCGACGAGGGCGAGTTCCTCGCCGACGCGGCGGTGCGCGAGGCCAAGGAGGAGACCGAGCTCGACGTCGAGCTCACCCAGCTCTTCCACTGCTACAGCGATCCGTCGCGCGATCCGCGCTCGCACACCGTCTCGACCGTGTTCATGGCGCGCGCCGCGGGCACGCCGGCCGGGTCGGACGACGCTGCCGAGGCGCAGGTGTTCGCGCTCGACGCGCTGCCGTCGCCGATCGTGTTCGACCACGCCACGATCCTCGCCGACTACATCGCGTATCGCGCGACGGGCACGCGCCCGCCCGTGCGCCGATAGCTAGCGAGCTCGCGAGCTAGCGCCAGCCACGCTCGCGTCAGCGAGCGCCTGGAAGCTTCGGGTGCGTGACGTCCGAGAAGACCTGGGCCTTGAACGCGGTGACCTTGGCGGTCGGGTCCTTCCACGCGTCCGGCGGTAGGCCGGCCTTGTGGCAAGTCTTGGCCAGGAACGTGCTGCCGTCCCAGCCGGCCTGCGTCGCGACCTGCGGCAGCAGCAGCCCGCGGCGATCGCCGACGT
>DATLEB010000252.1:0-36002 GCA_035525615.1 Kofleriaceae bacterium
CTCGAGTCGGCGGCGCCCAAGGTCCTCGAGCGCGCGCGCACGCAGCCCAACGCGCCGGTGCCGTCGCTCGCAGCGGTGCAGTTCGTCGAGAAGGCGACCGAGCGCGGCGCCGCCGACGACGAGACCATGCAGACCATCCGCACCGTCGCGTTCGACGAGGGCGCGGACGCGGGTTACCTGAACAAGACGTTCAAGGAGGCGGCGTTCCCGCAGGGCGACGACGATCGCGCCGAGCGGCTGCGCGGCCAGATCGCGGGTGCGGCGCGGCGCCTGTCGGCGCTCATCGCCGAGGAAGGCGCGCCCGTGAAGCGCGCGCTCGCCGTGCGCGTCGAGGAGACCATCGGCGACCTGCTCGCGGCGCTCGAAGAGAACTAGCGCGCCGTCCGGGCTACGCGCGAAAGAGCACGGCCGCGCGATACAGCGAGTACAGGCCGTACACGACCAGCGCCACGCCGACGACGCGCGCGATCCACACGGCCTTGTCGCCCATCATGCGCTTGCCCTTGTCGGCGACGTACGCGACGAACGAGAACCACGACAGGCTGCCCAGGAACACGCCGACCGCCGCGGCGAGGCCTTCCCACGTCTCGATGTCCTCGCCGACGTGCGAGCCGACGACGACGACCCACGTGACGATGGCCGCCGGGTTCAGCACGATGAGCCCGAGCCCGACCGTGAAACCGCTCCACACCTCTTTCCCCGGCGGAGACTGGTGCGGCGGCGACGTCGGCGGCGGCGGCGGCTGACTGCGCACGGTCAGGATGCCGTACGCGATCAGCACGATGCCCGAGATGAGATAGAGCACGGGCTTCACGCCGGGCTGCGCGATCATGTGCGGGCCGACACCGAGCACGCCGATCAGCGCGAACCCGAAGTCACCGACCGCACCTCCCAGCCCCACGGCCATGCCACGTCGCAGCGTGTGCCGGTAGGCGCCGTCGATCACCGCCACGTTGACCGGGCCGATCGGCACGCCGGTGAGCGCACCGATCGCGACGCCGATGAGGAAGTACGTCAGCACGAACCCCCGTGCTATAGCAGCCCGATGGCGTCGGGTTCCACCCCCGGAGTGACATGGCTAGGCCATGCCTCGGCCCTGGTGGAGCTGGGCTCGCGGCGCGTCCTCGTCGATCCGCTGGGGCGCGCCCGGACGCGCTCGGCCGGCGCCGTCGACGCGGTGCTCATCACCCATAGCCACGTCGACCACCTCAACCGCTGGTCACTCAAGGCCGTCGACCGCGGCGCCCACCTCATCGTGCCGAAAGGTGCCGGCGCGATCGTGGCCGATCTCGGCTTTGCCAAGGTGAGCGAGGTGGAGTGCGGTGACCACCTCGATCTCGACGGCCTCGACATCGTCGCGGTCCCGACGCGCCACGACCAGGGTCGCTGGCGCAAGGGCGACGCGCCCACCTGCGCCGGTTACGTGATGACGCAGAACGGCCACGCCGTGCACCACGCCGGCGACGTCGACTTCTCGGACCACGCCGTCTTCGAGGACATCGGCAAGCAGTTCCCGAACCTCGACGCGACGCTCCTGCCCATCGGCGGCATGTTGCCGGTCTGGTACTACCGCTTGCGCCGGTCCGCGCTCGATCGCGGCGTGCACATCGATCCCGACTGCGCGCTCGACATCTTCCAGCGCATGGGCGCGAAGGCGCTCGTCCCGGTGCACTGGGGGACGGTCAACCTGCGCCTCGGCCCGGCGTCGATGCCGCGCCGCCGCCTCGAGCAGATCGCCGCCGCGCGCGAGATCGCCGGCGTGAAGGTGCTCGCCCACGGCGAGCAGCTCCCGCTCGCGCGTCACGCGACGTAGTACGCGACCGAGCCCGCGACGCCGACGGCGCCGACGAGCAGCCCCATCACGCTGCCGAACACGCGGTCACGCAGACTCAGGTCGCCGCGATTCTGGCGGTACGCGGCGAGCGCGCGGCGCAGCCGCACGGTGTCGATGGCGACCCAGTACGCGGCGACGACGCCCGTGATGAGCGTGGCGAAGAGCATCTGTCCGTCGTAGCTGACGATCTCGCCGCCGCTCATCACGATACCTCCGCCGTGCGCGCGACGCCGTCGCGCCGATCACGTTCGGCCGCCGGATCCGGAAGGTCGTCGGGGACGCGCGCCTTCGGCGGCGGCACCGGGTCGAGCAACATCCGCTTGGCGTCGTGCGCGACCACCACGAAGAGGAGCGCCGTGAACGTCCAGAAGAAGAAGTCGACCTGAAAACCGAGCGTGCCGAAGCCGCCGAGATACGCGGCGAACGCGACCAGCCGCTCCATGGCGTGGCTCTGGTAGTTGGTCGTGCGCCCTGCCCGCCGCGCGTACACCCAGCGGAAGCCGGCGTTGAGCAGGCCGAGCCCGAGGATGATGACCACCGCCGCCCACGGGACGCGGCCGTACGCGGTCAGGATGATGATGGCGAAGCCGTAGCAGAGCCCGTCGGCGATCGCGTCGAACACCTCGCCGAAGGCGGTCTGGCACTTGAAGAGGCGCGCCACCGCGCCGTCGAACAGATCGAGCACGCCGCACAGGAGCAGCAGCAGCATCGCGATCTGGTCGTAGCCGCGATCGATCGCCCACACGAACGGCGGCAGCGTCAGGAACCGAGACGCCGTGACCGCGTTAGCTGGATTGAGGTTCGACGCCATCGCGGGCCTCTTCGCTCTCCCGCTCCTCGGGTAGCTGCCGCCCCGCCGGATCGACGAAGCGGTAGCGCTTCCACGCGAACCAGATGCGCTGGAAGAGCGAGACGTGGCTCATGAGCGCCACGGCCCACGCGCCCGCGAGCATCGGCCGCGGGTCGTGGAGCAGCGCCGTGAAGAACACGCCGGTGCCGAAGTAGATGATGAACTCGGCCGAGCCGAACAGCCCGACCACGTCGACCGGGTGGCCGATCTTGCCCTTCTCGCGCCACACGTCCTGCTGGGACTCGGCGTAGATGGACAGCTTGATGATCACGTTGGTGAGCGCGCCGGTGATGCCGACGCCCATGACGATGAGCGCGTGCGGATAGTCGTACGAGATGTTCACGCAGCCGCCGGCGTACATGATGCCGAGCGTCCAGCGGTCGCACACGTCGTCCATCACCGCGCCGAAGGTCGAGCGCTGGTTGCGCGTGCGCGCCACGAACCCGTCGATGTGATCGACGAGCCCGCGGAGCAGCAGCAGCGCGAGGCCGACCCACCAGTACCCGTAGAAGAACACCACGCCGCCGATGAGCCCCATGGTCGCGCCGATCAGCGTCCACTGGTTGGCGTGGATCGGCAGGTGACCGATCGCCGTCAGCAGCGGGTGCAGCACCTTGTCGAGGTGCTTGCGGATCACGAACAGGTTCATGGCGTTCTTGCGCGGGCGAGGATGCCGGCGGGAACTTACACCGAGCCGCGGACCGCTGCGAGGACCTTCCGCAAGGACGCGACAAAGGTGTCGATCTGCCCCGCGGTGATCGACAGGGGCGGCTGCAAGCGGAGTACGTTGCCGTACAGGCCGCTGACCGTGATCAGCATCCCGTCGGCGTGAAGGGCATCCTTCACCGCCGAGATCGCCTTCTTGCCGAGCACTTCCTTGGTGTCGCGGTTGGCGACCAGCTCGACGCCGCCGAGGAGGCCGGTGAAGCGCACGTCACCGATCCACGGATCCTTGAGCGCCCACACAGCCTGCGTGAAGTGCTCGCCCATCTTGCGGGCGTTGTCGATCATGCCCTCGTCGACCAGCGTCTCGATCATCGCGAGGCCGGCCGCGGCCGAGACCGCGTTGCCGCCCGACGTCGGCGTGGTGCCGCCGAAGAACTTGGCGACCACGTCCTTGCCGGCGCACGTCATGGCGAGCGAGCCGACGCCGCCCGACAGTCCCTTGCCGCCGGTCACGATCTCCGGCTCGAGGCCGTAGTGCTCGAGCGCGAACATCTTGCCGGTGCGGCCGAGCCCGGTCTGCACCTCGTCGATGATGAGGAGCAGGCCGGCGCGCTTGCGGATGAGGTCGACCCGCTTCCACCACTTCTCGGGCGGGGCGAGGCCGCCGACCGACTGGATCGGCTCGGCGAGGAGCGCCGCGGTCGGGCGCGCCGCGATCTTCTCCTCGACGCCGTCGAGGCACTCGGTCGCACACGAGTCGGGCGTCTGCCCCTTGGGGCAGCGGTAGCAGTAGGCGTTCGGGATCGTGAACGTCTCGTTGCCGAGCGGCTTGCCCGCGCTCTCGCGGTACTTGTCGCTGGCGGTGACCTCGAGCGAGCCGAGGGTCAGGCCGTGGTACGCGTTCTCGAGGTACGCGACGTCCTTCTTGCCCGTGGCCTGGCGCGCCATCTTGAGCGCGAACTCGTTGGCCTCGGAGCCGCCGGTCGAGAAGAACGCCTGGTCGATGCTCTTGGGGAGCAGCTTGATCAGGCGCTCGGCGAGGCGGACCGCCGCGACGGTGCCGTGCTTGCCCGACACCTGCAGCACCTGGTGGAGCTGCTGGGTCGCGGCCTCGACGATGCGCGGGTGGCAGTGGCCGGCGTTGTTCACGAAGTAGCCGGCCGTGAGATCGAGGTAGTCCTTGCCGTGGACATCGGTGACGACGCAGCCCTGGGCGCGCGCGACGATGACCGGCTCTCCGGCCGGGTGCGTCCACGGCCGCATGACGTACGCCTCGTCCTTCTTGACGAGCTCATCTGCCTCGTCGGCAGTGAATGGGGAGGTACTCGGGGGGCTCACGGGGCGAAGCTTGTATCCCATTGGTCAAACCGTTGTCACGTCCAATAGTTACAACCAGCGACCTAACGCGATGCTCACGTGACAGGGCCCGCGGCCGTCAGGTTTTCGACACGTCGCGTGTCGCGATCGAAGGCCCTGCGATCTCGATGCCAGACACGAAGGTGATGCGAGATCACCTTTCCGCCTTCGATCTCGATGACGCGATAGCGCGCCGTCTTCTCCGGCTTGTTCGCGAAGTACGTGCCGGACGGAACGCCGAGCACGTCGACGGTTCCCGTCGGTGTCGCGAGGAGCTCGTGCAGGTCGCGGTGCTCGTGCCCGTGCACGACCAGCTCGGCGCCATGCTCCTTCAGGAGCGCCGCGAACGGCTCTCGATCCTTGAAGCCACGGATGCGGCTCTCGGCGCGCCGGCCGGCGGGGGGGTGGTGGATCGCCACCACCCGGCACAGGCCCGCGAGGCGTGGATCGGCGAGAGCTTTTCCGAGGCGCTCGAGCTGACGCTCGCCGGCGCGGCCGTACGCCGTGAACCACGGCGTTTGATGACTGGTGGAGAGCCCGATGACGGCGAGCGGCCCGCGCACGCGGACGACGGGCCACGGTGATGGGTCGCCGTCGGTCCAGGCCCAGTCGGGGTCGGGCGTGAAGTAGTCCGCGAAGACCGACGCGAAGTGCGTTCGCCCCTCGTCGACATACGCGTCGTGATTGCCGGGGAGCACCGTCACGCCCGTCGGACCGAGCGTGAGCCGATCGAAGCGATCGCGCGCGAAGCGGAACTCGCGCTCGAAGGCGAGGTTCGTGACGTCGCCGGTGCAGAGCACGTGGTCGACGCCCTGGGCGTTCAGATCCTCGACCATGTCCTCGAACGCTTCGGTGTGATAGTGGCGCCCGCGATTGGAGAGCAGGTTCATCCCGCCGATCCAGCGCTTGCTGACGAAGTCGAGTGCGCGCGTCCCGTCGAGCGACAGGAGATGCAGGTCGGAACAATGCGCGAGTCGCACGGCGGCCCACTCTAGCAAGGAAGGGGGATCCGGCGCACGATGGACGTATGGGCGACGTGGCGATGAGAGAGCCGGCGGTGGCCGGGCGGTTCTATCCCGGCACCAGGGCCGAGATCGATGAGGCGCTGGGGCGGATGTTCTCGGGGACGCCGGCGCCGGCGCGCGCGGCGCTGGGCGTGGTGCTGCCCCATGCGGGATGGATGTACTCCGGCACGCTGGCCGCGCGCACGCTCGCGGTGGTCGACGTGCCGCAGCGCGTGGTCGTGTTCTGCCCCAATCACACGGGGCGCGGGGAGCGTGTCGCGGTGAGCATGGCGCCGTCGTGGCGTACGCCGTGCGCGGACGTGCCCGTGGATCGCGGGCTCGGCGCGGTGCTGCTCGACGAGCTCGCGGCCGACCCGGTGCGCGGCGCGGCGGCCGATGAGTCGGCGCACGCGCGCGAGCACGCGATCGAGGTGCTGGTGCCGCTCTTGCTCGCGCGGCAGCCGGCGCTGCACATCGTGCCGATCGTGCTCTCGTCGCTCACGCCCGGCGAGTGCCGGAAGGTGGCGGGCGCGCTGGTGCGCGCGTGGTCGCGGCTCGGGCTGGTGCCAGGGACCGACGTGATGGTGGTCGCGTCGAGCGACATGAACCACTTCGAGGACGAGGTCGAGACGCGGCGGCGCGACAAGCTCGCGCTGGACGCGCTGGCCACCGGCGACGCCGACCAGCTGCTCGACACCGTCGACGGCCACGACATCTCGATGTGCGGCGCGCGGCCGGTGGCGACGTTGCTCGCGTGCGCCGAGCAGCTCGGTGCGCAGCGGCCGCAGCTGGTCGGCTACACGACGAGCGCCGCCGTGACCGGCGACACCGATCGCGTGGTCGGCTACGCCGGCGCGGTCGTCTCGTCGATCTAGCGCGCGCCGCCAGCGCGCGGCTAGCGCGTGCCGTCGAACGGGCGGAAGTGTGACGACAGGAGGATGCCGGCGGAGGGCGAGCGCGTCAGCGCGTCGGCGCCGGTCCAGAGGCCGAGCGACATGTGCGGCGAGAACCAGAGGTCGACGCGGGCGCGCGCCTCGACCACAGGGGCGACGTTGATGGTGCGGTCCGTGGTGACGCACACGCCCTTGTGACTCTCGGCCTCGAGCGCGGTCATGTGCACGCCGGCGGCGAGCTCGGCGCCCGCGCTCACGCCGTGCGGCGCGAGCGGGCCGAACAGCTGATCGGCGAAGCGACGCGCGCCGACGACGCCGAGCGCGTTGGTGACGCCGACGAGCCGGGGCGTGAGCATCGCGCGCTCGTCGGTGGTCGCCATCGTGCGCGCCTCGCCGCTCACGAACTGGAAGGACGACTCGAGGCCGCCGTAGACGTGACGTCCGTGCACGAGCGTGCGGAGCGCGATGCCGTTGGCGGCGCGGAGGTCGCCGCTCGCCATGCCGAAGTCCTCGCCGACGAGCTTGTAGCTGTAGGAGGTGCCGTCCGAGTGCTCGATCGTGCCGGACGCGTTGACGCCGGAGAGGTCGATGAACGACGAGACCATGCCGAGCTCGACGGCGACGGCGGCGCGACGCGCGCGCCAGGTGCCGAAGCCCGAGCACTCGCGATAGCCGTGCACGTCGGTGGTGTCGACGCAGGCCGGCGCGGCGGTGCTGCTGGAGTCGCTGCCGCCGGAGTCGCTGCTCGACGAGCTGCTGCCGCTGTCGCCGCTGCTCGAGCCGCCGCTGTCGCCGCCGCCGCCGCACGCCCACGCGATGGCGGGGATGGAGAGGAGCGCGCCGGCGAGGGTCGCGATGATCTTCATGCGCGTCATGGCGTCGCCTCCTCGGCGGTTCCGTCGTCGATCGGTGGTTCCTCGGCGTCGAGCTCGGGGGTCGCCGCGGCGGCGACGGTGGGCGGCGCGGCGACGTCCTTGCACGCCATCTGCAGCGGCGCCGCGCTCGCGCTGGCCTCGCCGCCGATGGCGCCGATCGCGACGCACACCGCGATCACGTCGCCGGAGAAGTCGCGCGACGTGCGGTACTCGATGCGCTCGCGTCCGGAGGCGCGCGCGTCGAGCGGCAGCGGCTCGATGTCGTTGTACGGGTCGTACGCGACCATCGCGACCTCCTCGCCCGACGCGGTGCGACCCGTGACGCGCACGTTGCCGAGGTCGATGGTCGCGGCGCGGTCGCAGCGATTACCGAACGAGTACTGGACGACCGGCCCGGTCGCGACGGCGTCGCGGGCGACGTCGACCGCGAGGTCGAGGCAGCCGGCGGTCGTGCGCTCGCCGAGCATCGGCTCGCCCGACATGTCGAACGACCCGGGTCGATAGGTCGCGCACGCGGCGGTCGCAGCGGACGTACCGGTGGCCATGACGAGCATGACGGCCCTCATGGGGCGAACGTCGGAGCAAGACGCACGCCTGCGCGCGAGCGAGGTCCGGCCATGGCGCCGCGCGCGATGTCGCGCGCTTGCGCGAACGGGCGAGCGAGCACGTGTCGTCCGCGCGCCACACCGTGTTGCGCGCGCGGCTCGCGCCGGCCTGGTAGATGATCCTCCAGGTGCCCGACCGCGAGCGCGGACTGCAGATTCCGCTGGCCACGATCGCGCTGCTCGCGGTGGTCGGCATCGGCTTCGCGGTCGGCGTGCTCACCGGCGTCGTGCCGGTCGCGCCGACGCCCCAGCAGCTGGTCGCCGCCGGCGCGAGCTACGGACCGCGCACGCTCGACGACGAGCCGTGGCGCGTCCTCACGTCCGCGGTGGTGCACGCCGGGTGGGCGCACCTGATCGTGAACCTCGTGACGATCAGCGTGATGGGCGTCGCGCTCGAACGGCGCGTCGGCCGCCTCGCGACGCTTGCCGTCTTCGTCGGCGCCTCTGCCGTCGGCACCGCGGCCGGAACCGCGAGCGCCCCCTACGCGGTGCTCGCCGGCGCCTCGAGCGGCGCGCTCGGCCTCGCCGCCGCGCTCGTCGTCGTGATGGCGCTGCGCGCGGTGACGCTGGTGCGCGGCGCGACGGCCGCCACGATCGCACGCACCACGACGCCGCGCGCCACCGAGCGCGGCGTACCCGCCCGACCGCGCATGTTCGACGTCGTCCTGCTCGGCGTCGCGCTCACCGTGATCGTCGCGCACGTCGCGATGGCGCGCGGCCGCGACGACATCGATCAGGTCGGCCACGTCGCCGGCATGCTCACGGGCCTCGCGATGGGCGTCCTCGTCGCGCGCTCCGCGCGCGGCCCCGAAACCGAAACCGAAACCGAAACCGAAACCGAAACCGAAACCGAAACCGAAACCGAAACCGAAACCGCATCCGCATCCGCATCCGCACCCGCAGCCGCAGCCGCACCCGCAGCCGCAGCCGCACCCGCTGCCGCTGCCGCTGCCGTCGCCGCCGTCGTCATCCTCGTGCTCGGGCGACCCGCGCCGTACGAGCCGCGGGGCGCGACCGCGCGGCTCCTCGCGATCGAGGCGCGCTTCGACGAGCTCGTCGATCACACCAACGGCGGCGCGACCGACCTCGCGATGCGCGCAACCCTCGCCAGATCCCTCCTCGCCGAGGTCGCCGCGCCGCTCGACGCGCTCGCGACGGACGCCCGCCTCGACGACGCCCGCATGCCGCCCAAGCTCCGCGCCCGCGTCGCGCGGCTCCGCACCTACGCGCGCGCGCGCGCTGACGTCGTCCGCCAGTTCGCCGACGCCGTGAAGCGCGACGACGTCGCGCCGCTCGCCGACATCGAGCGCGCATCACGCGCGGCCGACGCGATCCTCGACGGCCCACTGCCCTGATACTCAGACTCCTCTGGGTCTGGGTCTGGACCCGAGGCCCGAGGTCTGAAGCCCGGGGCCTCCGGCGGCGGGGCGCGCGGCGCGCGCGGCGCCGCCGGACTCAGGTCGAGCGGCGCGCGAGCGCGCGGCGCTGCAACGACCCACCGCCCATCCGCTGCGTCGTGCGACGGCGCCGGCGCTGCGTGGGCTGCGGCCCCGGAGCCAGGCGATACGCGAGCGCGCCGCGGTCGGCGACGCGCACGACCAGGCGCAAGCCGCTCCACACATCGTCGATCGCGCAGACCTTGTTGTCGACCAGGCCGCCGGCCAGGCCGATACGGCGCACCACGTCCTCCGTGATGTCGGTCGTCCGCCTGGACGTCTTCTTCGGCCACGCCACCCAGAACCCGCCATCGGGGTGCATGCGCTCCACCAGATCGCTCCAGCGGCGCTCGAGCTCGGCCACGCGGTCGACAAAGAACACCATCACGTCGATCGCCGACGGACGGACCTGGCGGAACAGCTTCACGCCCTCGGGCAGGTCGAGCGACGCCTCGAAGCCTGCAGGGACGCCACCCGTGACCACGACGACGTGGCCGGGTTTGATCCCCAGCTTCTTGGCGAGCGGCGTGCCCGAGTACCCGGCCATGGGGCACATCATGCCTGTCCGGGGTGTCATCGCAATCTTCTCCCGCAGGCATTTCGGCGCTCCCGCTACCCACCGATTACCCGGCGGGAACCCGGTGTTAGCCGTCGACGTGGTATCAAGGGCTTTCGCATAAATGAGCAAGCTGTATTCCGCTCATCACAGTGCGTTACCCCGCGCGCTCACCTCCCATATCCGTCCGATGGCTCACGTCGGCCCCGATTGCTTCGTATGTAGGGGTCCATGACTACGGTTCTCGTCATCGCCGAAGACGATTCGCTCCGCGCCGCGTGGAGCGCAGCCGTGGTCCAGGCCGGTCACGAGTGCCTCGCGGTGCCGGCTCTCCTGCCGGGGATCGACCTGCTCGGCACCAAGCAGATCGACGGGCTCCTGGTCGACGCGCGCCAGGACAGCGCCCTCCAGCTGCTCGCCGCCGTGTCGGCGTATCGCCCGATGCCGCTCACCGTCATCGTTCACGATCACGCCGCCGGCATCCCGGCGCGCATCCGCGGCTGCGCGGTCCGCCCCGGCGACGCGTCGCCCGAGCGCCTCGTGTATCTCCTCGGGCGCCTCCTCGGCCATCGCGAGCTCGCCAACCCGACCAACCTCCCCGTGCGCGTGACACCCGCCGCGCTCAAGTGGACCTCGCGCCTCTCCGCGCCGCGCGCCGCCGTCGAGATCGACGAGGACGACTCGGCGGAGATCCGCCGTCAGTTCGATGGTGAGACCAACCCCGACGGCTACGAGCTGGCATCGGGCTAGACTGCGCCCGTGCCGCCCACGGGCCTCCTCCTCATCAACCTCGGTACGCCCGACGAGCCGACCCCGGCCGCCGTCAAGCGTTACCTCCGCGAGTTCCTCAACGACCCGCGCGTGCTCGACATGAACCCCGTCGGGCGCACGCTCCTCCTCGAGGTCGTGATCCTCCCGCGCCGCCCCAAGCTGAGCGCGCACGCGTATCAACAGATCTGGGACAAGGAGCGCGGCTCGCCGCTGCTCTACCACGGCAAGGATCTCGTCGCCGCCGTCGCCGCCAGGCTCGGCTCCGAGTGGCGTGTCGAGCTCGGGATGCGCTACGGCAGCCCGGACATCGCCGGCGCGCTCGATCGCCTCATCGCCGCCGAGTGCGCGCGCATCGTCGTCATCCCGCTCTATCCCCAGTACGCGTCGTCGTCGACGGGCAGCTCGCTCGATCACCTGTACACGCTCGCCGCGAAGAAGAACAACGTGCCGCCCCTCGCCGTGGTGCCGTCGTTCTTCGCCGACGACGGCTTCCTGGCCGCCGCCGCCGCGGTCGCGCGCCCGCGCCTCGACGCGCTCGCGCCCGAGCACGTGCTCTTCTCGTTCCACGGCCTGCCCGAGCACCACATGCGCGACGGCGATCCCACGGGCGGCAAGCACTGCCTCGCGTCGCCGTCGTGCTGCGACGCGGTCGCCGGTCCGTCGCGCGACTGCTATCGCGCGCAGTGCTTCGCGACGGCGCGCGCGCTCGCCGCACGCCTCGCGCTCGCCGACGGCGCGTGGACGGTCTCGTTCCAGTCCCGCCTGACCAAGGTCCCGTGGATCAAGCCCTACACCGACGAGGTCCTGCCCGAGCTGGCGAAGAAGGGCGTGAAGAAGATCGCCGTCCTCTGCCCCGCCTTCGTCGCCGACTGCCTCGAGACCCTCGAGGAGATCGGCATCCGCGCCGCCGAGCAATGGAAGAAGGACGGCGGCGAGACGCTCGAGCTCATCCCTTCACTGAACAGCGAGCCGGCGTGGGTCGACGCGGTGGTGAAGCTCGCTACGCGTGGGGTTGTTGTATAAGCGCGCCATGTCGTCCGTGCTCGCCGATGTCCCTGGCGACCTCTTGATCGTCCGCCCGCCGGTGCCAGCCACCTGCAACAAGGCGGGCGCCAACTACAAGAGCGAGGTCACGCACCTCGACTACGCGCCGCGCCGCGCCTACGACGAGTGGCTCGGCATCTGCGACGCGATCGTCGCCTCCGGCGGCGACGCGCTCTTCTACTTCGAGCCGGTCGACAAGCCGTACCTCGGGCACAAGGCGCTCGAGGTCGACGGCGACGGCGCCGTGCGCGCCGACGGCTCGACCGAGGTCCTCGGCAACATCTCGTCGGTGGACACCGGACGCGTCTTCACCGCCAACGGTCCGTGGATCACGCACGTCGATCGCACGCTGCGCGCGGTGATGCCGCACATGCTGCCGCACCGCCGCCGCGAGGGTGCCTACTTCACGCAGATCCTCGGCAGCATCGCCGAGGCCGCCGGCGTCAGCTTCGAGGCCACCGAGAATCCGTACCGCTGGGAAGGCATGGCCGACGTCGCCGTCGCCGGTGACCGAGCCGTCCTCACCTACGCCGTCGCCGGTCACTACGATCGCGGCCTCGCACCCAAGAGCGCGCGCAGCTCGCGCGAGGGCGTCACGTTCGCCGCCGATCACGCCGGCGTGCCGGCGAAGGCGCGCGTCTACGCCGAGCTCGTTTATCCGCACTTCCACGGCGACACCGTGCACTTCGGCGTGCGTCCGCCCGACGGTGGACCGGCGCTGCTCGTGCACTACGCGGGCGGGCTCTGGGGTGACGGCCACGACGTCGTCGCGCGCGCGCTGCCCGGACGCGTCGTCCCGATCGGCATGGCCGACGCCGTTCACAACTACGCGGGGAACTCGCGTCAGGTGAACCGCGGCGTGCTGGTGAATGAAGACGTGAGCGCGGGCTTCGTCGCGTCGCTCGAGCGCCTGGGACTCACCGTGCATCGCGTCGCGCTGCTCGAGCTATTTGGCAAGGCCGGCGGCGGACCTGCGTGTGCGACACTGCACGTGCCGCGGACCCTGTCGCTCCCCCCGAACGCGCCCTTCCGATTCAGCGTCAACCGGGCGGCGGCGATTGCCCGCCGGGAAGCGATCCCCGAGACCCTCCGGGTATCTCCCGAGTTCTTCGCGGGCAAAGCCCGCGGATAGACTGGGTCCAGCCCGGGAGTGGAATTCTGGTGGGGGGCCCGCCTTTTCCGCCGGGGCGGTCACGGGCCTGACAGAAAGTGCCCCAAAGACTGGAAACTCGTCTGCAGCGCGGATAAACACGCAGCATCGCACGCACGCCCAGGGGGACTTCCGGGGGCGGCTTCTGGCACTAGCACTAGCAACAAAGGATCGAGACTCCAATGAGACTGCCATCCTTGCGCCGCACCCTGCACATGACCCTCGGTGGTGCCGTCGGCGCCGCACTCGCGCTCAATCCCACGCCGTCGTCGGCGAATGTGGAAGTTGGCGCGACCGCCGGTCTGCACACCTTCAGCGTCAACAACGAGCTCGGCGTTCCCGACATCGAGACGGCGACGTCACTCCGCAACTCGGCCTTGTTCGGCCTGCGGCTTGGCGTTGGTTTCGGTGACATGCTCGGCGTCGAAGCCGAGGTGGGCGTCATCCCGACGGAAGAGCGCAACCTCGTCTATGACGTCTGGGCGCTCACCTACCGTGCACACGTCATCGCGCAGTTCGGCGCGGCGGACGCGAACAAGAAGCTCATCCCGTTCGTGCTCGTCGGCGGCGGCCTCGTGCAGGTCGTCGACAGCGGCAACGAGGATCGCGTGTCCAAGGACAAGGACGAGGCGATCTACGCCGGCATCGGCGCGAAGTACCGCGTCGAGAACGGCTGGGGCCTCCGCCTCGACGCTCGCGCGTTGCTGGTTCCCTCGAGCGACGCCGATGCGTCGGGCGAGGCGAACAAGGGCCAGGCCCTCGACGGCGAGCTCCTGCTGTCGGTCTACAAGGAGTTCGGTCGCAAGGAAGCCACCAAGGAAGTCATCGAGGAGACGCCGCCGCCGGATAACGATCCGGACAAGGACGGCATCGTCGGTGACGCCGATGGTTGCCCCAACGATCCCGAGGACGCGGACGGCTTCGAGGACGACAACGGCTGCCCCGATCCGGACAACGACGGCGACGGCATTGCCGACGGTTCGGATCAGTGCCCGAGCGATGCCGAGGACGCGGACGGCTTCAAGGACGACGACGGCTGCCCCGATCCGGACAACGACGGTGACGGCATCGCCGACGCGACCGACCAGTGCAAGGATCAGCCGGAGGACGCTGACTCGTTCCAGGACGAGGACGGCTGCCCGGACCCGGACAACGACGGTGACGGCGTGCTCGACGCTGCTGACCAGTGCCAGGACAAGCAGGAGACCAAGAACGGCTACCAGGACGGCGATGGCTGCCCCGACGAGATCCCGGCCGCAGTGAAGAAGTTCACGGGCGTGATCAAGGGCATCAACTTCAAGACCGGCTCGGCCGAGATCCTGAAGACGTCGAACAAGACCCTCGACGGCGCGGTCAAGGTCCTCACGGACTACCCGGAGCTCAAGCTCGAGGTCCAGGGCCACACCGACGACGTGGGCGACGACACCGCCAACCAGGAGCTCTCGCAGAAGCGCGCCGACTCGGTGAAGGCGTACTTCGAGGGCAAGGGCGTCGCCGGCGACCGCGTGGTCGCCAAGGGCTACGGCGAGACCGCTCCGTCGGTCCCGCCGACCGGCCTCAAGGGCGGCAAGCTGAAGGCGGCCCAGGCCAAGAACCGCCGCGTCGAGTTCAAGCTCATCAGCGACCTCACCACCACCGAGGCGCCGGCGAACCCCTGAGCTGACGCGATCGCGTGAGTAACGAGAGCCCGGGCAACCGGGCTCTTCTCGTTTTCGGGTGGTTTTGGGTATACAGAGGGCGCCATGGCGCTCTCCGAAGACCTCCTCGCCGTCCTCGCGTGTCCCGAGTCGAAGGAGCCCCTGCTCTACTTCGCGGCCGGCGAGGACGGGAAGCAGCCGGATGCGGCCTTCCTGCTGGCGCCGGGCGCGCGGCTCCGCTACCGGATCGAAGGGGACGTCCCCGTGATGCTGGTGGAGGAGGCGGAGCGGCTGGAGTCCAAGGACGTGGAACGCCTGGTGAAACAGGCGGATGCACTGGGGATCCGCGCCGCGGGAAAGCGTTGACGTGGGGCGGCTTTACGTGTAGATCGCACCCTCCGTTTCTTCCACCACTGACCTTCGGAGACCGGCGTGCTCAAGTCACTGTCGATTTTCACGGGCAACGCCAACCGGGCGCTGGCGGAAGAGGTGTGCAAGTTCGTCGAGATTCCGCTTGGCCGAGCGGACGTGACGCACTTCTCGGACGGTGAGATCTACGTGGAGATCGGCGAGAACGTCCGCGGTGTGAACTGTTTCATCGTGCAGTCCACCTGCTCGCCGCCGAACCAGTCGCTGATGGAGCTGCTGATCATGGTCGACGCGCTGAAGCGCGCGTCGGCGGCGTCCATCGTCGCGATCATCCCGTACTTCGGCTACGCGCGGCAGGACCGCAAGTCGAAGCCGCGCACGCCGATCACGGCGAAGCTCGTCGCCAACCTGATCACGGCGGCGGGCGCGGATCGCGCGCTCGCGATGGATCTCCACGCCGGCCAGATCCAGGGCTTCTTCGACATCCCGTTCGATCACCTGTTCGCGATGCCGGTGCTCATCGACGAGCTCCGCGCGCTCGGCTACGGCGGTGAGGACACCGTCGTGGTCTCGCCCGACGCCGGCGGCGTCGAGCGAGCGCGCGCGTTCTCGAAGCGCCTGGGCTCGACGCTCGCGATCATCGACAAGCGCCGCGCCGCCGCCAACGTCTCCGAGGTGATGAACATCGTCGGCGACGTGAAGGGCAAGAAGGCCGTCATCGTCGACGACATCATCGACACCGCCGGCACGCTCACCAACGCGGCCCAGGCGATCAAGGACGCCGGCGCCTCGCAGGTCGCCGCGTGCGCGACCCACCCCGTGTTCTCGGGCAAGGCCGTGCAGCGAATCACCGATTCGCCGCTGTCGCACGTCGTCGTCACCAACACCATCCCTTTGACGGACGCGGGCCATGCCTGCTCCAAGGTCCGCGTGAAATCGGTCGGCCGGCTGCTCGGCGAGGCCATCAAGCGCATCCATCACGGCGACTCGATCAGCTCGCTATTCATGTAGAGGAAACGTCATGTCAGCCATCGGTCAGCTCACGGTCTCTGTTCGCAATCTCACTGGTAAGGGCGCCGCGCGTCAGCTCCGCACCCAGGGCAAAGTCCCGGGCGTGTTCTACGGCGCGTCGACCGATGGTCCGATCGACCCGTTCCAGATCTCGGTCGACGTGAAGGCCCTCAAGGCCGCGCTCGACCCGGTCCGCCGCCAGAACACGGTCATCTCGGTCACCGTCGAGGACGGTGGCAAGGCCGTACGCACGCTGTCGGCGCTGCTCAAGGACTACCAGCTCGATCCGGTTCGCCGCGACGTTACCCACGTCGACCTGCTCGCGATCGACCCGCAGCGGGAAGTCAACGCGAAGGTGAACCTCGAGTTCATCGGCAAGCCGAAGGGCGTCATCGACGGCGGCGTCATCCACACCGTCATGCGCGCCATCGAGATCCGCAGCAAGCCGGCCGACATCCCGGTCAAGCTGCAGCTCGACATCTCGCCGCTCGAGATCGGCGACGTGCTCCACGTCAGCGACATCGCGCTGCCCGCGGGCGTGATCGCCGTGACCGGCGGTCGCGAGGCGGTCATCTCGATGCAGGCGCCGGAGAAGGAAGAGGTCGTGGCTGCGACGACCGACGCGGCTGCGGCCCCTGGCGCCGAAGGCGCGGCGGCGGCGGCTCCGGCGGCGGGCGCCAAGCCCGGTGCGGCTCCGGCGGCGGGCGCCAAGCCCGGCGCGGCTCCGGCGGCAGGCGCCAAGGCGGCGGCTCCGGCGGCGAAGCCGGCCAAGAAGTAGTCCGGCAGGAACCCGCTCGGGATCCGGAAGTCGGTTCGTCGTGCTCATCGTCGGCCTGGGCAATCCGGGCGCGAAGTACGCGCGCAACCGTCACAACATCGGGTTCAAGGTCGTCGAGGCAGTGGCTGCGCGCCACTCCCTCGGCGATTTGCGTTCCGGAGGCAAGCTCGGCGGCAACAGCGCCAGCGGCGTGATCACGACGCCGCGCGGCCGCAAGAAGGTCGTCCTCCTCGAGCCGATGGAGTTCATGAACCTCTCCGGCTTCGCCGTGCAGCGCGCGATGAAGTTCTACGGCTACGAGCTCGCGGACGTGCTCGTCGTACACGACGAGATCGACCTGGACCCGGGCATCGTCCGCGTGAAGCTGGGCGGCGGCCATGGCGGCCACAACGGGCTGCGCTCGATCATCGAGCAGTGCGGCGGCAACGGCTTCCCGCGCGTGCGCGTGGGCGTAGGGAAGCCACCCATGCACACCCCCGGCAAGGACGTGTCGGGCTGGGTCCTCGGGGACTTCCCGACGGCGCAGGCGGCGCTCGTCGACGGCATCGTGGCGCGAGCCTCCGACGCGGCCGAGGCCGTGGTGGGGCTGGGGGTCACCCCGGCCATGAATGATTTCAACGGCAAACCGCCGGTCACCTAACGCTTGCGGGCGGCCCCACCCGTCTGCTAGAAAGCCCGCCTTCCTCGCTCGTTCCTCGTGAACGGGCATTTCCCGAGAGGCACACACAGATGGCAAGACTGGAAAGCCTGCGCGACGCGCCCGGCACGTCCCGCGAGTACGAGACCGTGTACATCCTGCGCCCGAACACCGCCAACGACGGCGTGGCCGAGGTGAACACGAAGGTCAAGGGCATCATCGAGGGCCTTGGCGGCAAGATCCTCAAGGTCGACAACTGGGGCAAGCGTCGCCTCGCGTACGAGGTGTCGAAGGAGCGCAAGGGTATCTACCTGTACTGGCGCTACCTCGCGAGCCCGGGCGTGGTCGAGGAGACCGAGCGCAACCTGCGCATGCTCGATCACGTGATCCGCTACATGACCGTCAAGGTCGACGAGAACGTCGTCGCCGATGCGCGTCCGAGCGAGATCGACGAGACCACCTACGAGAAGGCTGCGGCGACGGCTGCCGACGAGGAGGACATGTTCCTCTCGCGCGGTGGTGACGAGGCCGCGAGCCGTAACGACGACGACGAGGACGACTTCGTGGCCCCCGGCTTCGAGGACGACCCCGCGGTCACCGCCGAGCCCCCGAAGCAGGAGAACTGAACCATGTCCCGCATCGAAGAAGATCTGGACGACAAGGGCGATGATCGTCGCGGTGGCAAGGGCGGAGGCCGCGGTGGCCCGTCGCGCCGCAAGGTGTGCCGCTTCTGCAGCGAGACCACGACCGTCCTCGACTACAAGAACCCCCAGCTGCTCCGCAGCTTCATCACCGATCGCGGCAAGATGGTTCCGCGCCGGATCAGCGGCTCGTGCGCCAAGCACCAGCGCGCGATTTCGACGGCGATCCGCCGGGCGCGCATGCTCGCGCTCCTGCCGATCTCGGTCACGGGAGAGTGAGGAGTAGCCATGCCCATGCAGGTCATCCTGACCCAGGACGTCACGAACCTCGGCAAGGCCGGGGAGCTGGTGAGCGTTCGTCCCGGCTACGGCCGTAACTACCTCGTGCCGCGCGGCATGGCGGTGTCGGCCACGGCCGCCAACGTCCACCGCCTCGAGCACGACAAGCGCGTCATCGCGCGCCGCGTCGCCAAGGAGCGCGCGGTCGCCGACGCGCAGGCCGAGCGTATCAACGTGGTCACCCTCCAGTTCGACCGTCAGGTCGGCGACGAGGAGAAGATGTTCGGCTCGGTGACGAGCCGCGACCTCGTCGAGCAGCTCAAGAAGGCCGGCGTCGACCTCGACCACCGCCAGATCGTGCTCGACCAGCCCATCAAGGCGCTCGGCAAGTACGAGGTGGCCGTGAAGCTGGCCGCCGGCGTCGTCGCGAACCTGAAGTTCTTCGTCGTCGCCAAGGCGAAGTAAGCTCGGCCCAGCCAGCTCGGCTGACGAGCCCGAGCCGGCAACCGGCGGCGTCTGCGGAAGCAGGCGCCGTTTCTGTTTGTGCAGCGCGTGAGGTACGTTCCGCACGTGCAGCACACGATCGAGCTGGTACCGGCGTCCCAGGACATCGACGACCTGGGCCACGTGTCCAACCTCGTCTACCTGCGCTGGGTGCTCGAGGTCGCGCTGGCGCACTCGGCCGCGGTCGGATGGGACAACGCCGCGTACCGGCGGCTCGGCGCGATCTGGGTCGTGCGCCGCCACGAGATCGACTACCTGTCGTCGGTGATGCCCGAGCAGCGCGTGGCCGTGACCACGTGGGTCGAGGCCGTGAAGGGCGTCTCGTCGATCCGGAGGACGTCGATGCGCCGCGTCTCCGACGGCGTCGAGGTGTGCCGCGGCTCGTCGACGTGGGCGTTCATCGACCTCGCCACCGGCAAGCCGCGCAAGGTCCCCGACGATCTGCGCGCCGCGTTCCCCGTGATGGTGGCGGCGTGAGCGCCAGCGACGACGGCGACGACGACGAGGAGCAAAGGGATCGCGACGAGTTCGCGCGCTCGCTCGCCGAGCTCCTGCGCGCCGATCCGCGCGTCACCAGCGTCACGCTGCGCGAGGACGACTTCGCGCTCGAGGTCCAGCTCGAGGAGGGCGAGACCACGCGCCTCTTCCTCGACAACTACTTCCACGAGTCGCGCGACCTGCCGCCCGGCGAGCGCGAGGTCGACGTGCTGCGCCGCGTGTCGGCGGCGCTGCGCCCGCCCGAGGCGACGCCGACGTGGAGCGCGGCCGCGGCCCGCGTCCTGCCGGTGTTGCGGCCGCATGGCTTCTTCCGCCTCGACGCCGTCGTCTCGGGGCAGAAGGCGCCGAGCGTGGCCAGCCAGCCGTTCTTGCCCTACCTCGATCTCGCGCTCGTCCTCGACGAGCCCGACCGCATGAGCTACGTCACCCTCGACGATCTGGCCAGCTGGGGGGTCGATCCCGAGAACGCGCTGGTGCAGGCCGTCGAGAACGCGGGGCGCCTGCCCGCGCCGGAATTCGACGAGGAGACCGCCCTGTACTCGGTCGACGCCGGCGACACCTACGAGAGCTCGCGCCTCGCGATCCCGGGGTTGCTCGCGTCGTTCTCCGATCGCGTCGAGGGCCGCCCGGTCGCGATCATCCCGACGCGCTCGCGCTGCGTGATCGCCGGCGACGCCGACCCCATCGCGCTCCAGGCCCTGGCCGAGATGGCGCAGCAGGAGTACGAGAGCTCGAACCGGTCGCTCTCACCGGCGGTCTACACCGTCGACGGCGCCGGGGAGGTCGTGCCGCTCGAGCTCGCCCCGGATCATCCCGCGAGCCACGCGGTGCGCCTCGGCCACGTGAAGCTCGCGCTCACCGAGTACGGCACGCAGAAAGAGACGCTCGACATCGTGCACGAGCGCGAGGGCACCGACATCTTCGTCGCGTCGCTCACCGGCACCATCCGCCACGACGGCCTGCCCTTCACGTGGACCATGTGGGGCGAGGGCATCGACTCGCTCCTGCCCGCCGCCGACCTCGTGCGCTTCATGTTCGAGGAGCCCGAGGGCACGCCGCCCAGCACCGGCTTCATGGTTCCGTTCGATCGCGTCTCCACGATCCTCGGCGCCGCGTTCGCGCCCGCCTCCGGCCACCGCCCGGTCCGCTACCGCGTCACCGCGCACCCGCCGCGCGCCATGATCGAACGCCTGCGCGCCGAGTCGATCGAGATCGAGGACTTCGAGCCCGACGCGTAGCGTCGACGGCCGCGCAGCGGACGTGCCGGCGAAGCCGGCGGCGACAACCGAGCGAAGCGAACGCGGAGCGAGGAGTTCGAGCCGAGCTGACGAACGCGATCAATGCCCGCCGCCGGGCGGCCCCTCACCGCGATTCGAGAGATTCTCGAAGCGCGTGAAGCGGCCCTCGAAGTGAGTCTCGACGGTGCCGATGGAGCCGTGGCGGTTCTTGCCGAGGATGATCTCGGCGACGTTCGGGTTCTCGGAGTCCTTGTTGTAGACCACGTCGCGGTAGATGAAGATGATCAGGTCGGCGTCCTGCTCGATCGCGCCCGAGTTGTGGCTGACGATTCCGTCGGCGAGCCAGGAAGACGGGCCGGGGACGGTCAGGTCGTAGACGTCCTCTTCGCCTGCGGGCGAGATGTCGACGATGCGATCCCAGAACAGGTCGTTCGCGGCCTTCGCGCGCAGGCTGCCGTCGTCGAGTAGCTCCGCAGATTCGGCCACCACCCCGCGCGAGGGAGAGAAGTCGAAGTGCGCGTTTCCGCCGTACGACGTTCCGCGCATGGCTGCCATGGCGCGCTGACTGACGCCGGTCGCCGCCCGGGCGACAACGGCGCGGTTCTCCTCACTCTCGGTCGTGTAGCGCATGGGCTGACCGCTGAGGAAGCTGCCATCGCCGATGAGCTGGCCCAGGAGCGCGAGACGATCATCGGCCCAGCGCTCGACGGCTTCCCGCGCTGGTGGCGTGCGCGCGATCGCCAGCCGGTCACCCACGGCTAGCTCCTCGACCCTCACCCAGCCGTTCGCCCCGTAAAGTCGATGAAGCCCGGTCGCCCGGATCGAGCGGCCGCTCGCCAGCCGGATCTCGAGGATCGGCCGGCGGCCGACGCACCAGACCTTGTCGCTGGCCGCCGTCACCATCCGCCCGTCCTCTGCCATCGCCACCACCGTCGGCGTGGTGCCGACGAGGTCGGCGATCGGCACCCGGCTGCCGTCCGCAAGGACGACCAGCGTGTCGCCGGTCACGCATTCACGTAGATCGCTCAGCTGCGGGCGCTTGTCGGTGCGGGATTCGAGCGAGCGGTTGAGCTGCGAGAGCGCGACCACCGGGCACTCGAGCTCCTTCGCGAGCGACTTCAGGCCGCGCGAGATCTCGCTGATCTCCTGCTCGCGGCTGCCCTTCGCGGCCTGCGCGCTGCCACGCATGAGCTGGAGGTAGTCGATCAGGATGAGGCCGGTCTTCTTCTTGCCGCTGGGCCCGTCGAAGAGCTCCTTGCTCGAGCGGAAGCGGCGCGCACGCGCGCGCAGCTCGCGCAGCGACAGGGCCGGCGTGTCGTCGATGAGGATCGGCGCCTTCGACAGCGTGTTGGCCGCGTACGTCAGGTTGGTCATGTCCTGCCGCTGCAGCTGGCCGCGGCGCAGCGCGGTCGAGTCGACGCGCGCCTCGCTGCACAGCAAGCGTTCGGCGAGCTGCGTCGACGACATCTCGAGCGAGAACACGAGCACCGGCCAGCCGCCGCCGATCGCCGCGTTCTGCGCCACCGACATCGCGAACGACGTCTTGCCCATCGCGGGGCGCGCCGCGAGGATGATGAGCTCGGTCGGTTGGAGGCCGGCGGTCATCTGATCGAGATCGTGGAAGCCCGTGGGCACGCCGGTGATGCCGTCGGGCGACGCGAAGCGCTCGTCGAGCGACGAGAACACTTTCTTGATGAGGCTCTTGATCGGCTCGGGGCCCGCCTTCTCGCGGCGCTGCGTGACCTCGAAGATGCGGCCCTCGGCGAGGTCGAGGTACTCGCCGACCTCCTGGTCGTCCTCGTAGCCCTTCTCGAGGATCTCGCTGGCCGCGCGCATGACCTTCGCGGCCGCGTGTTTGTCCTGGATGATCGAGGCGTAGTGAACGACGTTATCGACCGACGGCACGCGAAGCGTCAGGTCGAGGAGGAACGCCAGTCCTCCGACCGCCTCGAGGCGGCCCATGCGCGTGAGCTCGTCCTGGACCGTGACGGGGTCGATCGGCTTGGCCGCCGACTCCAGGTTGCGCATCGCCTGGAACACCGCCTGGTGTTTCGGGCTGTAGAAGTCCTCGACCTCCAGCGTGTCGAGCTGCGACAGGGCGTCGTTGCGGAGGAAGATTCCGCCGAGGACCGAGGCCTCGGCATCCAGGTTATGTGGCAACTGCCGCGCGCCCGACATCGAAGCGGCATACTATCAGCGGGCTCTGTGCCGAACCCCACCCCGGGAACCGAGATTGGTGCGTATCGCATCGAGGGCGTCATCGGCGCTGGCTCGATGGGCGATGTCTTCCGCGGGGTCGACGTCGGGCTGAATCGCCGCGTCGCGGTCAAGATCCTCTCCGAGCGCCACAAGGACTCCAACGAGCTCCGGGCCCGCTTCACGCGCGAAGGCCGCGCGGTGGCCGCGATCCAGCACCCGAACGTGGTGCAGGTGTTCGCGACCGGGAACTTTCAGGATCGTCCCTACATCGCGATGGAGCTGCTCGAGGGCACGGACCTCGCGTCCGTCATCGATGCGCAGGGCGCGCTCCCCGCGCTCGACGCGGCCAAGGCCATCCTCGACGCCGCCAAGGGGCTCAACGCCGCGGCGAAGGCCGGCCTCATCCACCGCGACGTGAAGCCGTCGAACCTCGTGCTCCTCTCCGACGGCCGCGTGAAGGTCACCGACTTCGGCCTCGCCAAGCCGGTCGATCCGGGGAGCGAGCCGTCGCTCACCGCGCTCGGCGTGGTCGTCGGCACGCCCGACTACATCGCGCCCGAGCAGGCGCGCGGCGAGACCATCGACGAGCGCGTCGACATCTACGCGCTCGGCGGCACGCTCTACTTCTTGCTGTGCGCGATGCCGCCGTTCCGCACCGGCGTGCCCGCGGACGACAAGTACCTGAAGGTCGTCGCGCGTCATCTCAAGAACCCGCCGCCCGACGCGCGCGAGCGCAACCCGTCCGCAGACTCCGAGCTCGCGGATCTCGCCAGGCAGATGATGGCGAAGAAGCCGGGCGAGCGCCCCGACTACGCCACGCTCATCCGGCGGCTCGACGCGATCATCAATCGCCTCAACGGCGGCGGCGCCACGCAGACGCTCATGCCGGCCACGATGGACGGCTCGTCGGGGCGGCTCGAGCGCACGCCGTTCGTCGGCGGCCCCGAGCCGCACGGCTTCGACGACGACGCGGCGGCCACGCGCTCGCGCGATCCGGTCGCGGCGCCGGAGGTCGATGCGGGCATGTCGGAGCTGGGCGCGCTCACGCGTCCGGCCGGGCTGCCCGGATGGCTGTGGGCGGTGACGGCGATCGCGGTGATCATCTTCGGCGTCGGGCTCGTCGTGCACTTCACCCGCGGCTCGAGCGCGGGCGGCGACGGCGGCGGCACCGCGAGCGGCTCGGCGGTGATCGTCGACGCCGGCGCGGTCGAGATCGATGCGCCTGCGCCTCCGCCGCTACCGACGGCGCCGACCGGCATGGTGCTCGTGCTGAAGTCCGATGGCGCGCCGTGGTTCTTCGTCGACGCGCGCCCCGTGACCGCGGCGGAGTACTACGCGGCGTTCCCCAAGGTGAAGAAGCCGAAGGGCACGGTCAACGACAAGCCGGTCGTGATGGCGCCGTACAACTTCGCCAAGGCGTACGCGCAGACCACGGGCAAGCGCCTGCTCACCGCCGACGAATGGGCGGCGGCGGCCATCACGCCGGGCGTGATCGCGTCGCCGACGCAGCTCGAGTGGGTGTCGCCGGCCGCGGGCAAGGAAGCGCCGGTGCGCGCCGTCGGGAAGTCCGCGACGCGTCCGCTGGCCGGACAGAAGGACGTCACGTTCAGATTGGCGAAGGATCTCTGAGACAGGCCTGATCGGACCTCACGCCTCAGACCTCGGGCCTCAGCCGACCCAGACCCAGACCCAGACGCGGACCCAGACGCGGACCCGGACGCGGACCCGGGCCCAGACGCAGACGCAGACGCGGAGGCAGACCCTGATTCAGTCCCTGGGATATAGTGCCGCCGTGACTTCGGACGTCGACAAGCTGGTGGACATCATCACCGCCAAGGTGAGAGAGCGCCTGGGCGGTGCCCCGGGCCTCGTTGTGCTCAAGCCGCGCGAGCGCGGCGAGTGCCACGACGACACGGCGCCCGGTGAGGACTGCGCCAGCTGCGGCTCGTGCGTGGTGCGCCGGCCGTGGTCGGTGCGCGCGATGGAGGAGTCGGGTGCGATGCGCGTCGGCGCCGCCGCGGGCGTGGGCTCGGTGCCGGCCGACCTGGCCAAGCTGATCGATCACACGCTCCTCAAGCCGGACGCGGTGCGCGACGAGATCGTCGCCCTGTGCGACGACGCGCGGAAGTACCGCTTCGCGTCGGTCTGCGTGAACACGCACTGGGTCCCGCTCTGCCGATCGCTCCTCGCCGGCACCGACGTGATGGTGTGCGCCGTCGTCGGCTTCCCGCTGGGCGCGATGACGCCGACCGCGAAGGCGTACGAGGCCCGCGACGCCGTCCGCCAGGGCGCGCGCGAGATCGACATGGTCATCAACATCGGCGCGCTCAAGTCGCGCGACTACGAGACCGTGTTCGAGGACATCTGTCGCGTCGTGAAGGCGTCCGCGCCCGCCGGCGTGAAGGTGATCCTCGAGACCAGCTCGCTCGATCACGATCAGAAGGTGATCGGCTGCGCGCTGTCGAAGCTGGCCGGCGCCGCGTTCGTGAAGACGTCGACCGGCTTCGCCAAGGGCGGCGCCACGGTCGAGGACGTCGCGCTCATGCGCGCCACCGTCGGCGGCGACGTCGGCGTGAAGGCGTCGGGCGGCGTGCGCACCGCGGAGGACGTCGTGAAGATGGCGCAGGCGGGTGCCAATCGCATCGGCGCGTCGGCCTCGGTCGCGATCGTCACCGGGAAGACGGACGCGAAAGCGCCCAAGGGCTACTGATGGCACGCGCGGCCCGCCTGCCCGTGGAGTTGATCCGTGCGAAGCGCGATGGTGAAGCGCTGTCAGCCGACGAGCTGCGCGGGTTCATCGCCGGCGTCACCGACGGCAGCATCCCCGACTACCAGATCGCGGCGATGCTCATGGCGATCTACTTCCGCGGCATGGCCGACGACGAGCTCGCCGCGTGGGCCGACGCGATGGTGCGCTCCGGCGACGTGCTCGACCTATCCGCCATCCCGCGCGCCAAGATCGACAAGCACTCGACCGGCGGCGTCGGCGACAAGATCTCGATCCCGCTCGCGCCCGCGGTCGCGGCGTGTGGCGTCGCCGTGCCGAGGGTGTCGGGGCGCGGCCTCGGCCACACCGGCGGCACCCTCGACAAGCTCGAGTCGATCCCGGGCTTCCGCGTCGACCTCGACACGGCGCGCTTCGCCCAGCTGGTCGGCGAGCTCGGCACGTGCCTCATCGGGCAGACCGCGCGCGTGGCGCCCGCCGACAAGCGGCTCTACGCGCTGCGCGACGTGACCGGCACGATCGAGTCGATCCCGCTCATCGCGTCGTCG
This sequence comes from Kofleriaceae bacterium, assembly GCA_035525615.1. Classification (GTDB taxonomy): domain Bacteria; phylum Myxococcota_A; class Polyangia; order Haliangiales; family Haliangiaceae; genus UBA2376. The sequence goes on from DATLEB010000252.1 coordinate 26,105, forward strand.
ATCATGTCGAAGAAGCTCGCCGAGGGCATCGACGGGCTCGTGCTCGACTGCAAGGTCGGCACCGGCGCGTTCATGAAGGACGCCGAGCGCGCGCGCCAGCTGTGCACCGCGATCCGCGCCATCGGCCACGCCGCCGACAAGCGCGTGACGTGCGTGCTGACCGACATGGACGCGCCCATCGGCGCCGCCGTCGGCAACGCGCTCGAGATCGCCGAGTCGATCGAGGTCATGCGCGGCGGCGGCCCCGCCGACACGCGGGAGCTCACGATCGTCCTCGGCGGCGAGATGCTCTGGCTGGCGCGCGTTGCGGCCAGCTCCGAGGACGGCCAGCGCCGCGTCGCCGCGGCGCTCGACGACGGCTCGGCGCTCGACGTGTTCCGCAAGGTGGTCGCCGCGCAGGGCGGCGATCCCGCGGTGTGCGATCGCCCCGAGGACGTCTTGCCGCGCGCCGCGAAGCGCGTGCCCGTCACCGCGCCGGCGGCGGGTGCGATCACCGCGATGGCCTCCGCCGACATCGGCATGGCCGCGCTCGTGCTCGGCGCCGGCCGCGCGACCAAAGACGACGTCATCGCCCCGGCCGCCGGCATCGTGCTCGCGTGCCGCCTCGGCGATCGCGTCGAGGCCGGCCAGCCGCTCGCCGAGCTGCACCACGATCTCGCCGACGACGATCCGCGCGTCGCAGCGGCGGCCTCGCGCTTTCTCGGCGCGATCTCGATCGGTCCGATCGCGAGCCACGGTGCCGCCCCGCGCCCCCGGACCACGCGTATCCTCGAGATCATCCGCTGAAGGGCTGAACGATGAGCCACGGACACCCCGCCGACGACCTCTTCGACCGCATCCAGGCGGCCGCCGCGGTCGTGCGCTCGAAGATCGGCGCGCGCGCGCCGCAGGTCGCGCTCATCCTGGGGTCGGGCCTGGGCGGCTTCGCCGATCGCCTCGAGGACGCGGTGTCGATCGACTACGCCGAGCTGCCCGGCTTCCCGGTGTCGAAGGTGCACGGCCACGCCGGCCGCCTCGTCGTCGGCACGCGCGGCGGCGCGATGTGCGTGGCCATGAAGGGCCGCGTGCACATGTACGAGGGCCACAGCGCGCTCGAAGTGTCGTTCCCGGCGCGCGTGCTCGTCGCGCTCGGCGCCAAGGTGCTGCTCGTGACCAACGCCGCGGGCGGCCTCCGCCCCGAGTGGCCGCCGGGCACGCTCATGCTCATCCGCGATCACCTCGACATGCTGCGGGACCACGCGCTGCGCGGTCCCAACGACGAACGTCTCGGCGCGCGCTTTCCCGACATGACGACCGCGTACGCGCCCGCGCTGCGCGCGCTGGTGAAGGACGTCGCGAAGGCGCAAGGCATCCACCTCGAGGAGGGCGTCTACGTCGCGATGCCCGGCCCGACCTACGAGACGCCGGCGGAGGTGCGCATGCTCCAGATCGTCGGCGCCGACGCGACCGGCATGTCGACCGTGCCCGAGGTCGTGGTCGCCCGGCACATGGGCGCGCGCGTGATCGGCATCTCGTGCATCACGAACAAGGCCGCCGGCATCACCGGCGAGGCGCTGTCGCACGAGGAGGTCACCGAGACGGCGACGCGCGTGCGCTCCACGTTCGAGGGACTCCTCGACGGGATCCTCGGCGCGCTCGTGGCCAAGAAGGAGCTGCGATGAGCGCCAGCCGCGAGGAGTGGGGCCGCGAGCGAAGCGAGCTTTGGGGTAGCGCCCACGACGAAGCGGCCGAGGGCGTCTTCGCCCGAGCCGGCGCGAAGGAACAACGATGAGCGGGAACGGCAAGAGCGCGCGCGGATCGAAGCGCGTCGACATGGCCGCGCTCGAACGCGCCGCGCGCGAGGCGCAGCAGCGCGCGTACGCGCCGTACTCGAACTTCAAGGTCGGCGCCGCGCTCCTCACCGGTTCCGGCGAGATCTTCACGGGCGCCAACGTCGAGAACGCGAGCTATGGCCTCACCGTGTGCGCCGAGCGCACCGCGTGCATCACCGCCGCGCTCGCCGGCCATCGCGACGTGCGCGCGATCTGCGTCATCACCGACGCCTCGCCGCCGGCGTCGCCGTGCGGCATGTGCCGCCAGACGCTGCTCGAGTTCACGCCGGATCCGTCGAAGGTGCGCGTCCTCGCCCTCGGGCCCGACGGCGCGCGCGACGAATGGACGGTCGCCGAGCTCATCCCGCACGGCTTCACCGGCAAGCAGCTCGACACCGCCGCGCCGGCGCCCGCGCCGAAGCCTGCGCGCAAGCCGGCCAAGCGGCCATGAGTGAAGTCGTCTTCCGCGGCGGCACGATCGTGACGCTGTCCGACGATCACACCGTGACCGCGGGCGACGTCGCGGTCGTGGACGGCGTCATCACGCACGTCGGCGGCGCGTACACGCCGCAGACCAGCGACTACCAGATCGTCGACGCCGCCGGATGCATCGTGATGCCCGGCCTGGTGCAGGCACACGTGCACACCTGCCAGACGCTCGCGCGCGGCAAGGCCGACGATCTGGAGCTGCTCGACTGGCTCGAGAAGATCGTGTGGCCGTACGAGGGCGCGCTCGACGGTCCCGCGATGGCCGCGTCGGCGCGCCTCGCCATGGCCGAGCTCCTCCTCGGCGGCACCACCGCGATCCTCGACATGGGCTCGGTGCACCACACCGACGAGGTCTTCGCCGCCGCCGAGGCGTCGGGTATCCGCGCCACGATCGGCAAGGCGATGATGGACGCGCCCGATCCCAAGATCCCGCCCGGCCTGCGCGAGACCACGACGGCCTCGCTCGCCGAGAGCGACCGCCTGGCCGATCGCTGGCACGGCGCCGCCGGCGGTCGCCTGCGCTACGCGTACGCGCCGCGCTTCGTGCTCTCGTGCACCGACGAGCTCCTCGTCGAGGTCGGCCGTCGCGCCCGCACGCGCGGCCTCGTCGTCCACACCCACGCCAGCGAGAACAAGGGCGAGATCGCCGCCGTCGAGGCGCGCTACGGCAAGCGCAACCTGCTCGCGCTGCACGACCTCGGCCTCTCGGGGCCGCACGTCTGCGTCGCGCACTGCGTGCACCTCTCCGACGCGGAGATCGCGCTCATGGCCGAGCGCGGTACGCACGTGCTGCACTGCCCGAGCTCGAACCTCAAGCTGGCCAGCGGCATCGCGTCGATCCCCGAGCTCCTCGAGCGCGGCGTCTCCGTCGCCCTCGGCGCCGACGGTGCGCCCTGCGCCAACAACCTCGACGGCTTCCTCGAGCTGCGCCTCGCCGCGATCCTGCACAAGCACCGCGTCGGCCCGCGCGCCCTGCCGGCGCCCTCGGCCGTGCGCCTCGCCACGCGCGCCGGCGCCGCCGCGCTCGGCCTCGCCGACCAGATCGGCCAGCTCACCGTCGGGATGCGCGGCGACGTCATCGCCGTCGACACCACCGCGCCGCACGTGACGCCGAGCACGAACCCCTGGTCCTCGCTTGCCTATGCCTGCCGCTCGTCCGACGTCCGCCACGTCGCCGTCGATGGCAAGCTCGTCGTATGCGATCGCAAGCTGCTCACGATGGAGCTCCCCGAGGTCGTGCGCAGCGGTCGCCTGCACGCGCAGCGGATCTTCGATCGTCTCGGCGATCTCTGATCCGGCTCGCCGCAGCGTTCGCGCTGCTCGCCGCGTGCAGCGTGGACGTCGGCACGATGCCGTACGCGCACGAGTCCTTCGGACCGCTGCCCGACGCGCCCGATTCGCTCGACTCGCTCCGGCAACTCCGCGCCAGTCGCTACGTCGGCGGCAACGGCGTCGATCTCGTCGACGACCTCGCGCACGACGAGCTCGGCGCGCCGGTCTGGGTCGGCGCCACGTCGTCGACCGACTACCCGGTCACCGACGGCTCGACCGCCGACGCGACCGTCCCCGCGGGCTGCGCCCGATGCCCCATGGACGCGTTCATCACGGACACGCGCGCCGACGGCAGCTTCCGCTGGTCGCGCATCCTCGGCGGCGCGGGCTACGACCGCGCCACGTCGGTCGTCGTCGACAGCACCCGCGTCTTCATCGGCGGCTCGACGGCGGGCGGCATCACGACCACCGCCGGCGCCGGCGACCGCACCTTCGCCGGCGGCGCCACGTCGGACTTCGGTGAACAGGACGGCTTCGTGTGCCGTCTCGACGCGCTCACCGGCGCCACGCAGTGGTGCTCGTACGTCGGCGGCACCGGCGCCGGCGGCGTCACCGACGTCGCCGTGCGCGGCGACGTCTACGTCACGTTCAACACCGCCGCGGGGGAGAATCTCCACACCGATCCGGCGTACACGGCCGCGTTCGCGCAGGGCCTCCGCGGCACGGCGCAAGGCGCCGACGCCGTCATCCTCCAGCTCGCGCTCGCCGACGGCCACTTCGTCGCCGCGACGTACGTGGGCGGTAGCGGCGACGAAGTCGGCCCCGGCAGCCTCGTCGCGGACGGCGGCTACCTCCACTACCTCGGCCCCACGACCAGCACCGACGTGCCGACGCCGGGCGGCTTCCTCACCACCGCGCCCGGCGGCGCCAACCTCTTCCTCACCACGTTCGCGCCGGGCCTCGGCGCGATGCAGTACGGCACGTACCTCGGCGGCGACGGCAACGACACCACCGACGGTGACGCGCTCGCCGGCTGGGACGACAACGCCGAGGTGCTCGCCATCGGCATCACCACGACGTCGACCAATCTGCCCACGCGACGCGGCGTTGCGCAGGCGACGTACGGCGGCGACGGCTCCGCGGAGTGCGGCAGCGGCGACGCCTGGCTCGCGGTCATCCGCCCGACGGTGAGCGGCGACGCGTCGCTCCTCAGCGCGACCTACCTCGGCGGCTCCGCCGGCGAATACGTCGGCGCGGTCAGCACGCTCCTCGGAAGCCGCGCGCTGGTGTCCGTCGCCGGCCGCACCACGTCGGCCAACTTCCCGGCGATGCGCGGCGCGCGGACGACGTGGACCAACTCGGGCTGCGCGCTCGCGGACGGCCACGCCGACGCCTTCGTGGCGCTCGTCGACGTCGACACCGGCGACCACGCCGCCAGCTTCCTGGGCGGTAACGCCCTCGACCGGGGCGCCGCGCTCAGCGCCGTCACCGTCGGCGGCGTGACGTCGTCGCCGGACTTTCCGATCGTCGGCCCGACCTCGTCCTCGACCGGCGAGGGCTTCGTGACCACGTTCGGCGCCACCCCGGCGACCAACCCGGGCGGCGACGGCGGTCCGAACGACGCCGGCGGCTCCGATGGCCCCGACCGCGACGTCGATTTCCCGTCCGAGCCCGAGGAGAACGGTGGGTGCTGTGGGGCCACCCCTGCCCCCGTCGCTCCCGCCAGCGCCGCCCTCGCCGGCCTGGTGATGCTGCTGGTTCGACGTCGGCGCCCGCGGTAAGGTCCGACCATGCTGCTGACCCGCGAGGAGATGACGTTCGACTTCGAGGGCGGCAAGCTCGATCCCGTCCGCGACAAGGACTTCATCGAGTGGTCGATGAACCAGTTCCTCTACGGGGAGATGACCGGCATCCAGGTCGGTCACTGGCTCTACGACGCGCCCGATCTCGGCGCCGCCAAGTTCCTCGCGCGCCAGTCGCTCGAGGAGATGCAGCACGTCGACAACTTCCTCCGCATCATGACGATGATGGGCCTCAAGCCCAAGAAGGCGCACTGGGCGGTGCGCTTCCTCTCGACGGGGATGATGGGCGGCAGCTGGGCCGAGCACGTCGCGCTCGAGATGGCGCAGGGCGAGGGCTTCGTGCTGATGGCGTTCTACGCCACGATCGACACGCTCGATCACAAGCCGTCGACCGACATCCTCCGCCGCGCCGTGAAGCAGGAGGAGCGCCACGTCGAGTTCGGCGAGAGCGAGACGCGCAAGGCGATCGAAGGACGCGCCTGGCTGCGCCGCCGCCTGCTCGGTCTGTCGCTGGTGTCGATGTGGGGCGTGCGCCGGCTGGCCGCGTTCATGGGCAAGCGCATGCCCAAGGATCATCCGGTGCTGAAGTTCCTGCCCGAGTTCCTGGCGCTCTCGAACAAGTGCGCCGAGACGCGGCTGCGGCGCATCGGCGTGCTCGATCGTCCGCTCGCGGAGATGGGCACGCTCAAGCGCGCGGCGCTCGTCGCCGAGGCGTACGGCGGCAAGGCGCTCGGCGGCCTGTTCGGGCTCGTGACCCTGCCGCTCAAGCTCCTGCCGTTCTGGCCCAAGAAGAAGCGGCTCACCGACGTGTACCTCGACGATCCCCACGTCTCCGGCTTCGAGCTTCCTGCCGGCGAGCCGGCCGAAGCGTCGCGGATGGACTGACTAGCGACCGGGCGACGCCGGGCAGGTCGTCTGCACGCGCGTGCGCGACTCGAGGCGCGCGACCACGCCGACCGAGCGGCCGACCAGCGCGCCCGTCGTGATCGGCGTCGAGACCATCGCGAAGCGCACCTTCCACGCCTCGCCGACGCGTTCGACCACGAACGTGCCGCGCAGACGCACGTCGACGGGATCGTCGGTGCCGGCGCGCAACCGCTTCACGTGGGCGAGGAGCGTGGCGTTCGCGATCGCCACGTTGCGACCCGGTCCGAGCGCGAGGCGGAGACCGTCGATGGCGACGGTGACGTCGCCGGCGTCGCCGAGCGTGCGCGCGAGCGTGGGCCCGCTGCGCGCCGCACCGCCGCGCAGGACATGGAGCGGATCGGGCCAGACCGCGAGCACGCCCATGTCGCTCGCCCACAACGCCGACGTGTCGCCCTCACCGGCGACGAGCTGCGCGAGCACCTCCTGCGCCTGCTTCGACTCGCTCTGCTCCTCGACCGCGCTCGTGAGCCGTGCACCGTCGGGGCCGCGCGCGGTGTCGAGCCAGCGGCCCATCGACTGCGAGTACGCGGCGTGCTCGGACACGAGCGTCCAGCGCTCGCTGTCGCGCACGTACACCTGCGCCAGGCGCAGCGGGATGCTCGCGACGCGGCCGCACACCGGCAGGCGCAGGCTGATGTCGTCATAGGCCCAGCCCACGGTCTGGTCGTTCGACAGGAAGAGCTCGAGCCGGCGCGAGACGATCTGGATGCGCGCGCCCGCGACCTCGGTGACTGGCCAGTGATCGTCGAGCGCGGAGTTGACCATCACGTCGTCGGGGCCGACACCGAAGCCGCTGAGGCCGACCCGTGCGTCGACCGCGGCCGTCGCCGCGAGCGAGTCGAGCTTCTCGCGATCGTAGCTGGCGAGCACCTCGAGCTCGAGCTCGCGGACGAGCCGGCCCGACGTGTCGCCCTCGCTCACCGGCGCCGAATCGACGAGCGGCGAGCGCGGCGCGGGCTTCTTGCCGTTGCACGCTGCGAGCGCGGCGAACACGGCGGCCGTGACGGCGACGATCCGGATCACGGCGCGCACACGCGCTCCAGATCGCCGGGGACGTCGATGTCCGCGATGACGCCCGGGTCGTCGACAGGGATGCGAGGCAACTCGCGGAGGATATCGCGCGCGCCGGCCGCGCGCTCGGTGCACGCGGCGAGCAGTGCGAACAGACGCCGCGGCACGAGCGGTGGGTGGCCGCCGCGCCCGCCGTGCGACGGCACGCCCTGGCCGAGCGCCACGAGCGTGGCGAGCGTGGCGAGCGCGACGCGCGGATGATCGACCGGCCACAGGAACGCAGCGGCCACGCCGGAGTCGGGCGAGTCGCGCGCCTCGAGCGCGGCGAAGCCGAGCGCCACCGACGAGGCCATCCCGCGCTCGGGGGCGGAGTTCACGACCACGGTCGCGCCGACGCGACGAGCCTCGGCGGCGACCTCGTCGCCGAACGGCGGCCCGACGACCACGACGACGTCGCTCGCGTTCACGCCGGCGCCGGCCGCCAGCGCGGCGACGCGCGCGAGCAGCGTCTCGCCGCCATCGCGCAGGAGCGCCTTGGCGACACCGCCGAGGCGGCGGCCCGAGCCGGCGGCGAGCACCACGGCGCCGAGTCGCCGCCGCGCGCCCTCAGGAGGCACGCGGCGGGCTCCACGCGCCGGCCTCGGCCACACCGCGTCGGCGCAGCGCGACGAGCTCGGCGGCGATGGCGACCGCGATCTCCTCGGGCGTCTCGGCGCCGAGATCGAGACCGATCGGCGCGCGCAGACGATCCCAGCGTGAAAGGTCGAGGCCCTTGGCCTCGAGCCGCTTGCGAAAGCGGCCGACCTTGCCGCGCGAGCCGATCATCCCGAGGTAGCCGAGGTCGCGCGCGACCAGCGCCTCGAGCAGCCGCTGATCGACGGCGTGATCGCGCGTCACGATGAGCACGTGATCGCCTGGCCCCAGCTCGCCGAGCGCGCGCTCGACGTCGGCCACCTCGAACGAGTCGACGACGCGGTCGGCCCACGGCGGCGGCGTCTCCAGCGCGCCCGTGTCGCCGTCGTCGCACACCACGACCTCGAAGCCGAGCGGCGGCAGGAGCGGTCCGAGCGCGCGCGCCACGTGCCCGCAACCGAACACGATCGCGCGCTCCGGCGCCGCGACGCCCTCGCGCAGGAGCGATCCTTCCTGCGCGGGACGGCGCCAGCGTGCGGCCTCCGTCGAAGACGCGGGCGCGAGCGTCATGAGGCCGAGCGACGCGCCCGGTGCAAGCTCCGTGGTGAGCACGGCCGGCTCGCGCTGCCGCCACGCGTTCAGCGCGCTGTCGAGCGCGGCGCGCGAGGGACCCGCCGGCGCGATCACGAGCTCCATCCACCCGCCGCAACACATCGCGAGATCGCGCACCAGGTGATGATCGAGCCGGCGCGCCTCACCGCCGCCCGCGACGTCGCCGGCTGCGGCGACGACCTCGGCCTCGATGCGACCGCCGCCGATGGTCCCGATCATGCGCCCGTCGTCGACCACGGCCATGCGCGCCCCGATGTGACGCGGCGTCGAGCCGGTGGTCGCGATCACGGTGGCGATCGCGACGCCGCGACCTTCGTCGAGCGCGGCCAGGACCTGTGCGAACAGCTTCACCCGCCCAGCCTGGCAAAGAAAGGTGGGCAGAACAAGCGGGCGAGGCGGTCTGGCTCGGCCACGCCCTCGGCGACGAACGCGCTGCGCGCCACCACGTCGTTGGTGCCGTCGAGGCCGCACAGCGCCAGCTCCGCGGTGCGCGCGACGAGCCGCAGGCCACGGCCGTCGCCGGCGGCGGCCGTCAGCCAGCGCCGCGCTTCGGCGCGATCGCCCTCGACGAACGCCGCCCCCGCGTCGACGAGCGCCGCGCTCCCGTCGCACCACGGCTGTCCGATGCGGCGGATGCCGGTGGCGTCGGCGCGCGCCGCTGCGAGCGATCGCGCGCGCAGCCTCCGGTCGCTCGTGGTCGCGGCGACGCCGAGCGACGCCCGCGCACGGATCTCGCGCATCGCGATGTGCGTGAAGGGGACGCGCAGGAAGAGCGAGCGCTCGACGAGGGGCCACGCCGTCGCCACGCTCTCGGCCGCGGCGGCGTCGTCGCCGGCGTAGAGGAGCGCGTTCGCGCGCGCGATGCAGCCGTAGTACTGGAGGTTCAGGATGTCCTCCACCGGCCAGGTCGCGCGCGCGTCCTCGACGGCGCGCAGCGCGCCCACGGCGTCGTCGATGACGAGCCACGCGCCGTTGTTCACGCCCAGTCGCAGCTGCATGCGCGAGTAGCGGTCGCTCGACGCGTCGGCCTCGCGCAGGTAGCTGCGCACGCGCACCGCGAGCTGCCGCAGCTGCCCGGAGAACCAGCAACACCAGCACGCGACGATGCGCGCGGTGCGCAGATCCCACGCGCCGCCCGGCGTGGCGGCGGCGATCGCGGCGGTGCGATCGGCCGCGACCAGCGCGACGTCGAAGCGGCCGCTCATGAACGCGATGATCGCGTGGGCCAGCTGCACCGTCGCGAAGCGCTCGGGCGCCCCACCGTGCTCGGCGGCGCGTTCGGCGCGCGCGACCAGCGCCCGCGCCTCGGCTTCGCGGCGCACACCCGCCGACGCGATGTAA
>DATLEB010000265.1:0-2264 GCA_035525615.1 Kofleriaceae bacterium
GTACACCGACGAGGATCTCACCGCGATCTTCGCGTATCTGCAGTCGCTGCCGCCGGTGAAGAACCGCGTCCCCGATCCCATCCCGCCCACCGTCGCCACCGCCGCCGTTCCCTCCAGCTGATTCCCACCGAGGACCCTCACATGTCTCTCCTCATTCGTTCCCTTGTTGCGGCATCGCTCCTCTTCTCGGCCGCCTGCTCCGACACCGGCGACGACGGTCTGTCCACCCCGCGCAGCGAGCTCCCCGCCGCGCTCGCCGGCGACTGGTTCACCGGCACGCTCTCGTCGATCCAGTACTACGACCGCGACACGGGCGCGTGGCAGAACCCGTCGGGCAGCGGCTTCTACTACGTCTTCGGTGACGACGGCGCGTACGAGACCGGCGCCGTCATCGACTCCACCGTCGCTGGCTGCAACATGCGCCTCCTCGGCAACGAGACCGGCACCGTCACGATCGACGGCGATCGGCTCACGCTCTATCGCCACCAGGTCACGGTGCACGTCACGAGCTCGTGCGGAAACGACGGCGATCGCACGCAGGGCGAAGCCACGCGCGACCTCGACTGGTCGGTGGACGTCGACACCGACGGCATCACGTGGCTCTCTCTCGTCCACGACGACGGTTCCGTCGAGCGTTACCACCGCTGGGAGTGATAGCCTCGGAGAATGTACGATGTCGTCATCGTCGGGGCAGGGAGCGCCGGCTGCGTGCTCGCCAACCGGTTGAGCGCGGCGTCGTCACGCAAGGTGGCGCTGATCGAGGCCGGTCCGCCCAGCCATCGCTCGCTCAAGGTACGCGCGCCCGGCATGTGGCCGGAGCTATGGCGCTCGCCGCTCGACTGGCAGCTGTCGACGGAGCCGCAGGCCGCCTGCGACAACCGCCGTCACTACTGGCCGCGCGGCAAGCTGCTCGGCGGCACCAGCTGCCTCAACGCGATGATCTACATCCGCGGTCATCGCGACAACTACGACGCGTGGCGCGACCTCGGCAATCCGGGCTGGGGCTGGGACGACGTGCTGCCTCACTTCAAGCGCTCCGAGGATAACGTCCGCGGCGCCTCGAGCTCGCGCGGTGCCGGCGGACTCCTCCACGTGAGCGATCACCCGACGCCGTCGCGCGCCAGCGCGGCGTTCGCCGAGGCCCTCGCCGCGCGTTGCAAGGTGCCCGTCCTCGACGACTTCAACAGCGGCGAGCACGAGGGCGCCGGTCTCTACCAGCACACGGTGCGCGACGGCCTGCGCGCCAGCACCGCGGTCGCGTTCCTGGATCCGGTGCGCGACCGCTCCAACCTCACGGTCATCACCGGCGCGCACGCCACCGAGATCGTGCTCGACGGCGATCGCGCGACCGGCGTGCGCATCCGCCGTGGCGGCGGCAGGCAGGAGCAGGTGATCGAGGGCAAGGAGATCATCGTCGCCGGCGGTGCGATCGGCTCGCCGCAGCTCCTGCTCCTCTCGGGCATCGGCCCGGCCGCGGAGCTGCGCGACGTGAAGATCGCGCCGAAACACGAGCTGGCGGGTGTGGGCAAGCACCTCGAGGATCACCTGTTCACGCCGGTCGCGTTCCGCGGCACCGACGCGGTGAACAAGATGTCGCGGCTCGGCAGCGTCGGCTGGTTGATGAAGTACCTGTTCGGCCGCGGCGGCCCGCTCGGCGGCGCCACCGTCGAGGCCGGCGCGTTCGTGAAGTCGCGTCCCGACCTCCCGCGCGCCGACATCCAGTTCCACTGCTCCCCGTGGGGCTGGCTCTTCCCCAACACCGACGAGGTGCGCGACAAGCCGTGGGGCCGCTTCATGGGCATCGCGCCCGGCCTCATCTATCCGCGCAGCTCGGGCGAGATCACGCTGGCCAGCGCCGATCCGCTGGCGCCTCCGAAGATCGATCCGCGCTACTTCTCGGATCCCGCCGACCTCGCGCACCTGGTCGCGGGCATCAAGCTAACGCGGGAGGTCGCGGCGACGTCGCCGCTGCGCGAGCTGCTCGGCGAGGAGCATTTTCCGGGTCCGAAAGTTCAGACCGACGACGAGCTGGCCGCGGCGGTGCGTGGCTCGTGCAACACCATCTTCCACCCGACGGGCACCTGCAAGATGGGTCCCGCGAACGACAAGCAGGCCGTGGTCGACGCATCGCTGCGCGTCCACGGCCTTCGCAATCTCCGCGTCGCCGACGCGTCGATCATGCCCAGCATCGTCGGTGGCAACACCAACGCGCCGGTGATCATGATCGCCGAGAAGTGCGCCGACCTGGTCGACGCCTAGCTCGG
>DATLEB010000310.1:0-13474 GCA_035525615.1 Kofleriaceae bacterium
CGAGGCCGCGCGCGCGTCGAGCCCGCTGCCCAAGCACGCCGACATCGGCCGCGTCGAATCGGTCCTCCGCTCCATCCGCGCCGAATCCGCGCGCCGCTCCCTCGCCGCCGCCCCCGGCCCCTGGGGCGCCGATGCGCCTCCGCCCCCGATCGCGCGCTTCGACTGACCCCGAATGTTGTCAACGGTTGACACGGTCCCCTCTGCAGACTCGGCAGAGGGGACGGTGTCAACCTTTGACAACTTTGGACCGCCCCTGGGGGGCCGACGCGCCGCCGCCCCCGATCGCGCGCTTCGACGATTGATCCGGCATTGCCTGTTGCCTGTCGCCTGTTGCCTGTTTCGTCTTCCCCATGAACGAATCTCCCGACCTCCCACTGCGGCACGACGTCCTGACCGAACATCAGGCCGCGGTCGCGCGCGAGTACCTCGCCAGGCGTGCCGGCGAGCGCCACCACCTCGTCATCTATCTCTCGGGCGCGCACGCCTACGGCTTCCCGTCGCCCGACTCCGACCTCGATCTCAAGAGCGTGCACATCGCGCGCACCTCCGACCTCGTCGGGCTCGTGCCGCGGCCGGGCGGCGCCGAGGTGATGGTGGTGCAGGACGGCGTCGAGATCGACTACGGCTCCAACGAGCTCGGCGACGTGCTGCGCGGCGTCCTCAAGGGCAACGGCAACTACCTCGAGCGCCTCCTCGGCGACCTCGTGCTCGACGCCGACGTGCCGCGCCTCCTCGCGCTGCGCCCGCTCGTGAAGGCCGCGCTCTCGCGCCGCGTCGTCCGCCACTACGGCGGCTTCGCGACGTCGCAGCTGCGCGCCGCCGAGGTCGCGCCCACCGCCAAGAAGGTGCTCTACGTCCTGCGCACCGCGCGCACCGGCATGCACCTGCTGCGCACCGGCGAGCTCGTCACCGATCTCAACGTGCTCGCGGCCGAGTACGGCCCCGACATCGCCGACCTCAAGGAGCGCAAGCTCAGCGGCGAGCGCGCCACGCTCTCGACCGACGAGCTCGGACACTGGCGCGGCATCCTCGATCGCGCGACGGCCGATCTGGGCGGCGCCGTCATCACATCCGTCCTGCCGGACGAGCCCTCCGGAGCCGCCATCACGGCGCTCGAGGACTGGCTGAAGCAGACCCGCCACGCGATGTGGTGAGGCCGTCGACCTGAAACGGGGAAATCTTCGTCCGGCGTCAGCAGGCGCCCATGTAGGTGCCGCGGGGTGTCGGACGCCATGTCTCCTCGACAACAGGCGTCAACTCCCTGACACGTCTGGCCGCGCCCAAGTGGGCGGAACCAGAAAGGTCGGACCAATGGCACGGAGGGTGCTCATAGTCCGGTCATCATGTCGGAACGTCAGCGTCGCGTCCTCGGTGCCTCGGTCGGCGGTCTCACGTCGACCACCGTGGACATCATCGTCCTGACCATCCTGGTCGAGTCCGGGATGGGCGTCGCGCTCGCGGCGTTTCTCGGTGCCGCCGCCGGCGCCGCCATCTGCTTCCTCCTCAACAAGTACATCGCGTTTCGCGACCACCGCCCGATCGACCTCCGCCAGGTCGTGATGTTCGCGGGCGTCGCGTTCGGCACCGCGTCGTTCATGGCGCTGTCGATGCACCTCGCCTGCGTGCACGGCCACCTGCCGTACCTCGCCGCCAAGGTCGTCTGCGGCCTCGTGGTGTTCGCCTGCTGGTCGTACCCGATCCAGCGCCGCTTCGTTTTCGTCACCGCGTGATTCACGCGCAGCCCCTCAGGAGAAACGTCATGTCGAATCATCTTCTCGCCAAGCACGCCCCGCTCAACGTCGACCGCGACCTCTCGATCATCATCCCCGCGTACAACGAGGAGCAGCGCATCACGCCGACCATCGAGGCGATGTCGGCCTTCCTGTCGGCGCACCCGTACCGCTACGAGATCGTCATCGTCGACGACGGCTCGAAGGATGGCACCGTCGCGCTCTGTCGCGAGCTCGCCGACCGCATCCCGAACCTGCGCGTGATCGCGACGTCTCCCAACCGCGGCAAGGGTCATGCGGTGCGCGTCGGCATGCTCGCCGCGCGCGGCGCGGTGCGCATCATGTGCGACGCCGACGGCTCGATGCCGGCGACCGAGCTGCCCAAGCTGCTCGCGCCGATCGCGGCCGGCAAGGCGTCGATCGCCATCGGCTCGCGCTACGTCGAGGGCGCGGCCCAGCACACGCAGCCGGCGTGGCGCCGCCTCTGGAGCCGCCTCTGCAACAAGGTCATCCAGGCCGCGCTCGTCCCCGGCGTGCGCGACACGCAGTGCGGCTTCAAGGCGTTCACCGCGCAGAGCGCGCACGAGCTCTTCACCAAGGCGACCATCAACGGCTGGGCCTTCGACCTCGAGGTGCTGGCCATCGCCAAGCGCTCGGGTCACGAGGTGGCCGAGGTCGGCGTGCAGTGGACCGACGACGCGCGCTCGAAGGTGAACCCGCTGAAGGACCTGTGGAAGGTCATCAAGGAGGCGGTCACGATCAAGCGCAACCTGCGCCGCGGCGCGTACGGCGTGCTCGCCGCCTGATCAGGAGGCGGGCGGCGTCTCGGTCTCGGGCTTCGGCTCGAGCATCTCCTTGCGGTAGATGATGCGGCCGCAGCGCGGGCACATCTCGAGCGACTCCATGCGCGCGAGGATGTTGTTGAGCTGGGGCGGGATGCGCATCTGGCATCCCTGGCAGGTGCCGTTCAGCACCGGCGACACCGCGAAGCCGCGCTTGCCGGCGAGCGTGTCGTAGGTCTTCACCCAGCTCTTCTCGATCTTGGCGCGCAGCTCGTCGCGCCCGGCCGAGGCCTCGGCGATCTGGCGCTGCAGCTCCTCGACCTTGACGGCGATCTGCGCCTCTTCGGTCGCGAGCTGCTCGCGGAGCTGGCCCACCGCGCTGTCGCGCTCGCCGATGACGCTGCCGCCCGTCGAGAGCGCCTCGGTCACCTTCTTGAGCTCCGCCTCGCGGTCCTGGATCGACTTCTTCTTGTTGTCGACCTCGCGGCTCGCGGCGTTGTACTCCTTGCCGGTCTTCGAGCCCTGCAGCTTGTTCTTGGCCGAGCGCATCGCCTCGTACTCGCGAGCGAGCAGCTCCGCCTGCTGTTTCTTCCAGACCTCGGTCTCGGCCAGCTTCTGTCGCTCGCCGCCGAGCATGCCCTCCAGCTTCGCGAGATCCCGGCGAAGGGGCTCGGTGCGGGCAGGGAGACTCTGGCGGGCGGCCTCGAGCTCCTTGACCTTCGTGTCGATGGTCTGGAGCTCGAGCAGATACAAAAGCTGGTCTTTCAAGGCGACGTCCTCACAGGTTTTCATCCGCCGGCCAGGCCTGGATCGTTGCGTACGGCTCGTGGGCCCACCTGGGTTCGAACCAGGGACCAACCGGTTATGAGCCGGCCGCTCTGACCGATTGAGCTATGGGCCCTGTGGCGGAGGTTACAGCGACGGGCACGTTAACCCCCAAGGGCGGCGACGGCAAGCGGCCCGGTGGTAACCTGTGACCGATGACCCGCCCCGCCGCGCTCCGCACCCTCCTCCTCGCTGCCGCCGTGGCACTGCTCGCCGCGTCTGCCAGCTCGCGATCGAGCACGCCGCCGCCGCAGCCGGCGGGCGCCTGGAACGCGCAGCCGCCGCAATCGCAGCCGATGGACCCGCGTGCGGCCGTCGGGCTCTGGAAGAGCACGTTTGGCGCCGTGAAGATCGAGCCGAACGAAGCCGGAGTCCCGTCGTCGGTGCACGGCGCGTGGACCTACGACAAGCAGGGCGCGCAGGTGGTCGGCTACTTCGGCGGGACGCTCGAGGGCAACGTGTTGCGGCTGACGTGGCGCGAGCCCGCCGTTGCGACGCCCGGCGCGCCGCTGCTCGAGGGCGAGGGCTGGCTCGTGTTCGATCCGAGCGGAGCGCGCTTCACGGGTCGGTGGTGGACGAGCACGCGCGACCGCCAGGGTGACTGGTCCGGGTGGCGCGGCGGCCAGGCGGCGCCGAACGGCGTGCCGCAGCAGTCCTGGGGCTCGTCGACGCCGCCGCCGCCCGTCGGTGGCTATGGCGGCGCGGCGTACGGTGGGGCGCAGCCGGCGTATCCGCCGCCCCCGCCGCCGTCGCGTTACTGAGCTCAGCGAGCGATCGCGGCGACGAGCTCGTCGACCGACGCGGCCGCGCCGACGAAGGCCTGCGCGTCGACGTAGACGGTCGGCAGGGACTTGATGCCCGCCGCGCGCGCGTCGGCGAGATCGCGATCGATGCGCGCCGCGATGTCAGCGCCGGCGGCGTCGCGACGGTACCGCGCCATGTCGCAGCCGATGTCGGCGGCGATCTGCTCGCAGCCGGCGGCGGTGAGCTTGGCCGTGGGCGCCGCGATGAGCGCCTCGGCCATGGCGTCACCCTTGCCCTGCTGCTCGGCGCAGCACCACGCGATGGCGGCGGGGAGCGCGCCCGGGTGCTGCGCGAGCGGCACCATCTTGCGGACCACGCGCACGTCGACGCCGGCCTGGCGCGATCGCGCGATGGCGGCCTCGAGGCGGCCGTGCAGCGCGCGGCAATACGGACACTCGAAGTCGATGAAGTCGACGATGGTGACGCGGCCCGGGACGCGCTCGCGCGCGATGACCTCGGGGAGCGCGGCGGTGGTCGGCGGCGCGGGCGGCGCGGGCGGTGTGTCGTCGAGGACGACGAGCGGCGCGGCGATGGCGAGCGCGGCGATGACGAGCGCCGCCATCGCCGGCGTGCGTGCGAGCGTCGGCCACGCGCGAGGACCGCCGCGCGTGAAGCCGGTCGTGGCGAGCACGACGACGCCGAGCGAGATGGCGGAGACATCCGCGACCAGACAGAGCTGGCAGAACGCGCCGATCGCGAACGCCTGGATGCCGACGAGCCCGATCCCCGCGAGCCCGCTGGCGATGGCGGCGGCGTGGCGGACACGCGCGACGAGCCGCGCGTGCGCGGTCACGACGCTGTCGGCGAGCGCGAGCCCGAGCATGGTCGCGAAGAACGCGATCCCGAAGATGGGCATCGGGATCCCGAACGGCTTCGCCCACGCCGTCGCGCGCACCATCGCGCAGCCGCCCTCGGCGCAGAACGCCGGCTCGGGCGCGAGTGAATCCGCGAGCGACGCGGCCGACGCCGCGAGGCCGACAAGCGTGATCGCGATCGCGAGAAAGGGCAGGGCTCGTCGCACGATCCCGAGAACCGCGCCGCGCGCCCGCCCCATTCCCACATGGGTCCGCGGCCAGAGCCGGCTAGAGCGGCTCTGGTTTCGGATCCGACGACGTGTGGTCGTGGACGACCTTCCAGCCGTCGGGCTGGCGCTCGAGGATCACCGAGAACACGCCGGCGCCGGCGTTCGGCCCATCGAGCGACCAACGGCCGAGCACCACGGCGCCGTCGGCGCCGATCGGCTGCACGCCGAGGATCTCGAAGGCGAGCGTGCCCATCGTGTCCTTGGCGGCGCCGTAGCGCGCCACGAACTTGTCATGCGTCTCCTGCCAGCCGCGGCGGATGTTGCCGCCGCTCGTGAAGACCAGCGCGTCGCTCCTCGCGTAACCGGCCATGAACCCCTCGATGTCACCCGCGTTCCACGCGTCCTGCTGCGCGGTGAGCACCGCGCGCACGGCCTGCTCGTCGTGGGCGCCGAACGCACGGGTCGGCGGCACGCTCGCGCCGGTCGTCGCGCATGCGGCCAGCGCCGTCGCGGCCAGCGCCATCGCGGCCAGCGCCACCGCGGCCCCGGCGACCGGCGATGTGTGGGCTCCCATGCGAACCGGGCGTGATCTCGACATCCGGATCGACACGAGTCTCGCGTACCACGGCCGCCCGCTTGCCGGTGGTCGTCGCGCGTGTTACGTCGACCGGACGTGCAGCGACGTGTGCAGCGCAGCGGCGTGCAGTCGATCGCCGCGACCCCGGCCCCCGGTCATGGCGTCACCGCCGCCGCGCTCGTCATGGCTGCCGCGCTCTTCGCCGCGCCGATTCCCGCCCACGCGGGCCGCGCGACGTGCAGCAATCCCGGCCTGCCCGTCGGCGCCGCGGCGTCCGGCGATCTCCTCCCCGGACGGCTCACCCTCGGGCTCACCACCGGATTCCTGCCGCTCTCCTCCACCGAGACGCTCGACGAGCCGACCGGCGCGCTGCTCTACGAATCGGGCTTCATCCTCAGCGAGACGCGGCTGAACGCGTCGCTGGCGCTCAGGCCGTGGCTCGCGGTCGAAGCGTCGCTTCCGTACCGCGTCATCGACATCGACGTCACGTACCGCGATCCCGCGACCGGCATGGTCGTCATGCCCAACAACGGCGCGATCCACGCGCGCGACGAGACCCTCCAGGGCATCGGCGATCCCAGCCTCGGTGTGCACCTCGCCGACGAGCGCGCCGGCTACCGCCTGCACCTGCGCGCGGGCACGAGCCTGCCGCTCGGTCGCACCGAGCCCGACCCGTTCATCCTCGGCACCATCGGGCAGGAGCACCAGCACATCCAGCTCGGCACCGGCACGTTCATCCCGAGCCTCGCCGTCGAGGCGCAGCGCCCCGCCGGGCCCGTCGTGCTCTCGCTCTGGGCGCTCACGTATCAATCGCTCTACGAGAACAGCGACCGCTACCAGGCCGGTGATCGCTACTCGGCGGGCATGAACGCGTCGGCGTCGCTCGGCACGCGCGCGTGGACGTTCTCGGGGGCGCTCGAGGTCCACGACGAGACCGCCGAGACCTGGGCCGGCGTCACGCACGAGGACGAAGGCAACAACGGCCGGACCGACGTGCTCGCCGGTGTCACCGCGGCGTGGCGGCCGCTGCCGTCGCTCGCCGTCGTCGCCGACGTGAAGGTGCCGCTCTACTCCAAGGTCACCGGCCCGCAGCTCGACTACGACGTCGTCTTCGGCCTCAGCGTCGTCGGCAGCTTCGACCTGCGCACGCGCGCGTCGTGGGAGGGCCTCGACCACGCCACGCTCGGCGCGCCCGGCACCGACGCACCGCTCACGCCCGTCCCCGGTCGCGTCACCGTCGTCGATCTGTGGGCGAGCTGGTGCGCACCGTGCCGCGAGCTCGACGCGCGCCTCAACGCGCTGGCGCGCCGCTTCCCCGACCGGCTCGCCGTGCGCAAGCTCGACGTCGTCGACACCGACAGCGCCGCGTGGGTGAAGTACCTCGAGCCCGGCAACTTCGTCCTGCCGCACATCAAGGTGTACGGCGCCGACGGCGCGCTCCTCTTCGAGAAGACCGCGCCGCCCGCCGAGCTGGCCCGCGCCGTCGAGGACGCGCTGACCCGCTAACGTTAGTCAGCGCCGCCGCCGCGCGCGCGCTACGGCACCGCGCAGGTGCCGTCGAATCCGTCGGGCTCGACGCCGCACTCGGCGTGACATCCGAAGCAGCGCGAGTCGTTCTCCGTCACCACGCGTCGCGCGGCATCGACGCGCTGCCACTGCCAGCCGAGGTGGAGCGGGTCGCCGCCGGCGGCGGTCTTCACCATCACCGTCCACTGCACCGGGTCCTCGGCGCACGTGGCGTCGCCGAAGTCGAACTGCTCCTTCAGCACCACCGCGCCCACCGGGAACGTGCCGGTCCGCGCCATGTAGACGTCGTACGCCGCTGGATCGGCGAGCACGCGGATCTGCTGCAGGTCGTGATCACCGCTCGAGCGGCAATCGCGCACCTCGCGGTACGTCGTCGCGTAGTCGGCGGCGAACAGCGGCGTTCGGCCGTCGCCGCCGTCGTCGCCGCTACACCCCGCGGCCACCGCGCCGACCACGATGATGGCGACGCACCTCACCGCAGACGAACGGCGCGGACGACCTGGTTGCCGGTGTCCGTGATGTAGAGGACGTCGTCGTGCACCTCGATGCCGTACGGCCGCTTGAGCGTCGCCGCCGTCGCCGGCCCGCGGTCACCCTCGTATCCCGCATCGCCGCAGATGCCGGCGACCGTGGTCACCGTGCCGCCGGGCGCGATGGCGCGGATGCAGTGGTTGTACACGTCGCTCACGTACATCGTGCCGTCGCTGTCGAGCGCGAGGTCGACCGGGTTGTTGAACGTCGCGTCGAGCGCGGGCCCGCCGTCGCCGGTCGCGCCCGTCTGTGGCACGCCCGCGACCGGCGCCGTACCGGCGAAGCGCGTGACCATGCCGCTGGTGTCGATCTTGCGGACGAGCGCGTTCACGGTGTCGGCGAAGTACAGGTTGCCCGCCGCGTCGTAGACCATGCGACCCGCCGGATCGGCCGACTGACCGAACGGCTGCGCCATGCGCAGCTCCAGCGCGGGGCCGCCGTCGCCGGCGTACGACGGCGTGCACGGCATGCCGCACGTCGCGACCGGTCCACACGTGGTCTTGCCCGAGCCCGGCTGCGGGCACTGGATCGGCTCGACGCCGGCGGCGCAGGCCGGCGCGTCGATGACGCACTCACCGGCGATGCGGCGGATCATGCCGTTCCCGTCGATGGCGCGGATCACCTGGTTGGCCTGGTCCATGATCACCAGGTCGCCGTTGGGCGCGTACGCGATGCTCGCGGGCAGGTCGAGGCTCGACGCCGCAGCCGGTCCACCGTCGCCGAAGTAGGCGCGCCGCCCGTCGCCGCACGTGTCGAGGACCGCGCTGGTCGCGAGATCGATCGTGCGCAGCTTGCTGTTGTGCCACGCCGCGACCACCAGCTTGGTGTGCGACGGATCGAACACGATGCCGGTGGGGTGGTTGAAGTCGTCGTTCGCAGGATCGTCGAGCGTGCCGCCGAGCTCGCCGCGACCCGCGACGTGGATCATCATCCCGTCGACCACCTTGCGCACGCGGTGGTTGTTCCAGTCGAGGATGAACATCGTGCCGTCGTCGTCGTGGAGCGTGTCCTGCGGCAGCGACATCTCGGCCTCGAGCGCCGGGCCGTCGTCGCCCGAGTACCCAGCCTCGCCGTTGCCGGCGAGCGTGCAGATGTTGCCGACGATCGTGCCATCACACGGCGGCGGCTCCTCGGTGCCACCGCACGCGGCGGCCAGCACGCCGAAACCCAGTCCAGCTGCGAAGCGATTCATCGGGCCACCTTCACGATGCGGCTGTTGATGGTGTCGGAGATGTAGAGGTTGCCGAGCGGGTCGAACTCGATCGCGAACGGGCGCGCGAGCATGGTCTCGGTCGCCGGGAGGTCGTCGTGATCGTCGAGGCCGAGCTCGCCCGTGCCCGCGACGGTGCGGATCACGCCGCTCTCGAGGTTCACCGCGCGGATGCGGTTGTTGTCGGTGTCGGCGATGTAGAGGTCGCCCTCGGGGCCGATCTCCATGTCGCGCGGCTTGTCGAGCTGGGCCGCCGTCGCGGCACCGCCGTCGCCGCCGCCGCCCGCGACGCCCGTGCCCGCGATGGTGCGGATCATGCCGCTGTCGAGGTCGACCTCGCGCACGCGGTTCGACAGCGTGTCGGCGATGTAGACCTTGCGCCCCGCGACGGCCAGGCCGCCCGACGGCTCGGGATTGGAGCCGGCCTCGAAGTCGAGCATCGCGGCCGTCGCGGGACCGTCGTCGCCGCCGTAGCCCTTGGTGCCGTTGCCGGCGATCGTCGCCATCATCCCGGTCGCGACGTCGACGCGGCGCACGCGGAAGTTCTGCTGATCGAGGATGTAGATGTTCCCGGCCGTGTCGACCTCGAGCGCCTTCGGCTGGCGGAAGAGCGCCGTCGGCAAGAGCGCGCCGTCGCCGGCGTAGCCCGCGCCCGCGCCCGCGACGATGCGGACGTTGCCGGTCGCGGGATCGATCTCGCGCAGCTTGTGGTTGTGCCACGCCATCACGAGGACCTTGCCGTCGTTGGTCTGCGCGAGGTCGGTGGGGTGGTTGAGCTTCACGTCGAGCCCGGGCACGCCCTCGGCGCTGCGCTCGGCCATGCCGGAGATGCCGTCGCCGGGAAAGACGGGGTCGGTCCAGCCGACGTAGGTCTTGATGCGCCCGTTGGCCTCGATGCGGCGGACCAGGTGGTTGTTCCAGTCGATGAACCACACCGTGCCGTCGGCGGCGAACGACAGGTCCATCGTCCAGTACAGCTTGGTGTGCAGCCGATCTTCACCGTCCTCGGTGAACCCGAACTCGCCGGCGACGCCGAGCCAGGTGCAGGCCTGGCCGGAGTCGTCGCAGTTACTGACCGTGTTGTCGCCGCAGGCGCCGATGAGCGCCACGGCGGCCGCAAATAGAATCGTGCGAACGCAGTGCATCCGTTCCTCCCGAGCGGGGAAGGATACGGTGCCTAGCCCATCCCCGCCACGACGCTGGCCACGATCGCGACGCCGGTGGCGATCACCGCGCAGGCGAGCCCCACTGTGATCACGATCAAGCCTGCGAGCCGCCCCGACCACAGCGCGAACGGATGGCGGCCCTCGAACGTCGGCAACGATGGGAACCCATGCTTTCGCCCGTCGTGGACGCGCGCCTGCGGCAGCCACGACGGTGTGCCGCCGTGACGCCGGTTCGCGTCGTCGATGACGTTCATGCCGCCGATCACGAGCAGCACCATCGCCGCCATGCCCACCAGGATGATCACCGCCGGGGCCATGCTTCGAGCGTACCGCGCTCGCCGCCGAAATCAGCTGCGATCGACAGCGACGGTTCGACCCGTGCCTGCAACATCGGCAGGAACGCGCCGCGGTAGGCCCACGCCAGGTAGAGCTCGAGCACGACCAGACCGAGCGTGAGCGGCAGGCCGGCGGGCGCGAACACGATGTGGAACAGGTTGATGTTCACGAGGATCGGGGCGAGGAGCGCGAGCGCGAGCGGGACGAAGCGGTTGGAGAGCAGGGCGAGACCCGCGGCGACCTCGATCGCCTTGGCGAGGCCGAGCACCTTTCCGCTCACCAGCGCACCGAGGAAGACCCCGGCGGCGGGATCCTCCGGCGGCTTCGCAGGCAAAAAGCCGACGAAGTAGTTGAGGCCGAAGAACACGAAGGCCAGGCCGAGCAGGGTGCGAACGACGAGCGTGAGAGTGCGCATTGATTCCTCCGACGCGCACCTTGGCCACGTTGCCCGTCTTGCACTAGTCTGTGGTTGAGCAAGGTATTGTTGCTCGCAGGACAAAACCAGGACCGCCATGGATCTGAACCGCGCCGCCACGTTCGTCCGCGTCGTCGAGTCCGGCAGCTTCACGGCCGCCGCGGGCACGCTGCACGTCCCGACCTCGTCGGTGAGCCGCTCCGTCGCGAAGCTCGAGCACGAGCTCGGCGTCACGTTGCTCGAGCGCACGACGCGCAAGCTCTCGCTCACCGACGCGGGCCGGGCCTACTTCGAGCGCGCGCGCGAGGCCGTGGCCGGGCTCGACGAGGCCGGCGCCCTCGCCGTCGATGCCGCGCGCGAGCCGCAGGGCCTGGTGCGCATCGCGGCGCCTCCCGAGATGGGCGGTCACCTCGCCTCGGTGCTCGCCGAGTTGCTCGAGCGTCACCGCAAGCTGGCGATCGACGTCTCGTTCACGGCGCGCGGCGCCGAGCTGGTCGGCACGCAGGTCGACGTGGCGATCGTCGTCGGCCAGCTCGAGGACTCCGCGCTCATCGTGAAGAGGCTCGGCACCACGGCCCATCGCCTGTTCGCGTCCGCGGCGTACCTCGAGCGCCGCGGCAAGCCGCGAACGATCGCCGACCTCGCGCGCCACGCGTGCGTGCTCTATCGCGGCCAGCGCGAATGGGAGCTCCATGGCCCGAAGGGCAAGGAGCGCATCGAGGTGTCCGGTCCCGTCTCCGGGGACCACCTGTCGTTCGTGCACGAGGCCGTCTCGCTCGGTCACGGCATCGGCCTCCTGCCGGCGTTCCTCGCCCATCGCGCGCCGGTGCTGGTCCCCGTGCTGCCTTCCTTCGCCGCGAATGGCGGCCTGCACTCGCTCGTCCACCCCTCGCGCCACATGCCGCAGCGCGTGCGCGCCGTCCGCGACTTCCTCACCGAGAAGCTGGCCATGGCGTGCACCGCCGGCGGCGCCTGCGCATAGGTTGTGCTGTAGCGGTGGCAACGGCTGCGGAGCCCGCATGCGTCGTTGCCGGTCCCCCCCAACGTCCTCACGACCAGACGGTCGCTGCGGCGTTGGGGCCCCACCGTCGCCTCGCCTGCGGGCTTCCTCGCTCGTTGCGAGAAGACCCCGGGCGGTAGAGCTTCGATGCGGAGAGCGGAGGGCGGAGATCAGGCGGCGCGTGCGCGGCCGCGGGGCGGCGCGGCGGGACGCGAGGCGGGCGCCATGGACTGCTGCTCGATCAGCTCGCGCAGGTTGTCTGCGAGCTCGATGTTGGCGGGATTCGCCGCGAGGACGCGCGAGAGGGACGACGCGAGGGTGACCGAGCGCTCCTCCGTGGAGGCGCGCTTGTCGATGATCACCCGGTACTCGCCCTTCACGCGGCAGAGGCCGCCGTGGCCCATCGCGACGCTCATCACCTCGTACGAGACCTTGACGCTCAATTGCGTCGCGGCCTCCTCGAGCTTCTGCAGCATCACGTCTGGCTTCATTGTCGGTCCACCCTAACGGCGTGGATCCCACTGGGCAACTTATTGACGTGTATATCTATGCACCCGAGATCACTCCTGATCAGTTCGGGCCACGAGATCCCGTGTGCGAACGCACGCTGCCGGGCTGTCCGGGGACCGGACTAAAGCTTCGCCGGGCGGCCCATGGCCGGCTTGTAGGCCTCGCCGGGCGTGCCGCCGAGCGCGAGCAGCGTCACGCCCTGGTCGCGCGTGACGAACTTGCGGGCGATGCGGCCAGGAACGGCGACGAGCTCACCTTCGCGGACGATGCGCTCGCCGGCGTCGGTCACGAGCACGGCGGCGCCGCGCAGGACGACGTAGACCTCTTCGTGGCCGTCGTCGCCATGGTCGTGCGCCGGGTAGCCGGTGTTCCCGGGCTCCATCTCGATCACGCTCATCCCGAAGCCCGAGACGCCGAGCGCGTCGCGTGCTGGACGGAAGCGGATTCCGGGGATGGCGTGCTCGCCGGAATACGGCGCGATGTCCTCGATCGCCTTCACGTTGATATCGTCCATGCGGAGACCTGACCATGGCGCGGCGGCAGCGGCTTGTAGAAACGCGACCGGACGGCGTGGGCCGCGCGCGCGGCATCGTGTCGAGCCGCACGAGCGGTCGACGCGCGCACGCGCACACCTACGCGCCTCCTCCCGAGCTCGCCGACGTGGTCGCCACCCTGTGGACCGGCCGCTGGGATCTACGCGGGCAGGCGCCGCACACCACCGAGCGCGTGCCCGATCCGTGCGCCAACGTCGTGCTCGAGCTCGGCGATCTGCCGCCCGATCTGCCAGCCACTCGCCTCGTCGGGCCGTGGACCAAGCTGTGGCGCCGCACGCTCGCGGGTGCCGGTCACGTGCGCGGCGTGAAGCTACGCGCCGGCGCGCTCCGCGCCTTCGTCCCGCGCCCCGCCCACACCTTCGCCGATCGCATCGTCCCGCTCGCCACGCTCTTCGATGACAGCTCGCGCCTCGCGCGCGCCGTGAACGCTGCCGATGACGAGGACGCGTTCGCCGTACTGTGCGACTGGCTCCTGGCGCATCG
>DATLEB010000311.1:0-33599 GCA_035525615.1 Kofleriaceae bacterium
CGTTGACGGTCAAGGTCAACGTCAACGTTTTCGGTTCAGGTTCAGGTCAAGGTCAAGGTCAAGGTCGAGGTCGAGGTCGACGTTGACGTTGACGTTGACGTTGACGTTGACGTTGACGTTGACGTTGACGTCGACGTTGACGTTGACGTTGACGTTGACGTTGACGTCGACGTTGACGTTGACGTCGACGTCGACGTTGACGTCAACGTTCACAGGCCGGCGAGGTACCAGCCGAGCACGCCCGCGATCGCGCCGGCGAGGAGCGCGGCGACGAGCCACGCGCGCGACGGTGATCCCGCGCGACGCGCGGCAGGACCGGCGACGTCCGCGAGCGTCATCCCGGGCGCGACGCGCCCGCGCGGCACGACGGCGTGCTGTCCGGTCGCAGGGACGACCGGCGGTCCTGGATCGTCGCCGATGCCGGCGCGTGCGGCGAGACGGCGCGCGACGTACGACGTCGACGTGAGCGCACGTTCGCCCTCCTCGCGCGGATCGAACTCGACGAAGCGCGGCAGATCGTCGGCCGACGTCGCGGCCGGCAGCTCCTCGCCGCTGGCGAACAGCACGATCGCCGTGATGTTGTCGGCGCCGCCCGCGGCGCGCGCGGCCTCGCACAACGAGGCGGCGATCGCCTCGGGGCCCTTGCGACCGTCGAGGATCGCCTCCATCGTCGCGGGGCCGAGCTGGTTGTAGAGGCCGTCGGAGCAGACCAGCACGCGATCGTCGCGACGCAGATCGACGATCGACAACGACGGCTCGACGTCGTCGGTGACGCCGAGCGCCTGCAGGATCGTCGCGCCGCCGACCAGCGCCTCGGCCTCGGCCTCGGTGTGCTTGCCCGTGCCGACCAGCGCCGACGTCAGCGTCTGATCGCGCGTGACCTGCGTGAGCACGCCGCCGCGGTGCACGTAGACGCGGCTGTCGCCGACCTGCGCGACGACGAGGTGACGGCCCGCGATGCCGGCCGCCGACAGCGTCGTGCCCATCCCGCGCAGCGTCGGCTCGCGCCGCGACTCGTCCCACACGCGCTGGTTGGCGGCGCGCACGGCGCGGCGGAGCAGCCGCGCGAACACCTGCGGATCGCTCGTGGCGTGCGCGCCCGAGAGGTCGCGCCACGCCGCGCGCGTCGCGAGCTCGGACGCGACCTCGCCGCCGACGGCCCCGCCCATGCCGTCGCACACGATGATGAACGGTCCGCGCGGTCCCGCCGACTCGAGCGGACCGTCGCCGTCCCAGAGCTCGCCCGCGTCGAGATCGCCGATGACGAACGAGTCCTCGTTGCGCTCGCGGATGCGCCCGATGTCCGACGCGCCGGCAACGAGGACGGTCGACACGTCATTCCTCGCGGCTGGCGCTCACTAGCGGCGCAGCTCGATCCGGAAGAGCTGATCGCCCATGCGCACGTGCTCGCCGTTCTTCACGGTGGTGGTGCCGCCCAGGCGCACGAACGTGCCGTTGGAGCTGCCGAGATCCGTGATGACGGCGCGGTTGCCGTCCCAGCCGATCGTGCAGTGACGGCGCGAGAGGAACGCGTCGTCGGAGTAGACCAGGTCGCCTTCTTCACGACCGATCGTGATCTCGTCGTCCCACATGTGGCGCACGTCGCGCACGCCGCCCGAGGGCAGCATCTGCAGGAGGCGGCCCCACGGCTCGCGCGGTGGCGAGCCGAACAGCGCCACGCCGTGACGCACCAGCGGATCGGGCTGCTTCTCGTCGGCCTCGACCTTCTCGAAGCGCAGCACCTCGCGACCGACGAGCACGGTGGTGCCGTTCTGCAGCTCGACCGGCGCATCGATCTTGCGGAACACGCCGTTCTGCGTGTCGATGGGAACGACGCGACAGCCGTCGGCGGTCTGCTCGAGACGCGCGTGGTGGCGTGCGAGGAAGCGATCCTGCTCGAACGAGATGTCGGCGCCGGCGCGCCCGACGATCACGTACTCGTTGGCGAGCGGGAAGCGCTCGCCGTCGCTGCCGTCGCGATTGACGGAGACGGCGGTGCCCCACGCGGCGCCGTGCGCGGCTGCCGACGGTGGTGGCGCGGCGACAGCGGCGGGCGCCGGCGACGCCATCGGCGGCATTCCGCCGCCCATGCCGCCCATCGGGCCGCCGCCCATCGGGCCGGGTCCCATGCCGGGCATTCCGCCCATCGGACCGCCACCCATCGGGCCGGGTCCCACGCCGGGCATTCCGCCCATCGGGCCAGGTCCCATCGGACCGGGTCCCATCGGACCGGGTCCCATCGCCGCGCGCACGTTCGCGGCATCGGCGCCGGTGGCGGCGAGCGTCGCGCCTTGCGCATCGATCGGCGCGGGCCGCGCCTCGGGCGCACCGAGCCGGAAGCCGCACTGCTGACAGAACGCGAAGCCCGGCAAGGCCGGCGCGCTACAGCGCGGGCACGTCGTCGGCGATGCGCTCGGCATGCCGCCCATCCCGCCGCCCATCGAGCCAGGACCACCGCCCATCGAGCCATGCCCGCCGCCCATCGAGCCAGGCCCGCCGCCCATCGGGCCGGGCCCCATCGGGCCACCGCCCATCGGGCCACCGCCCATCGGGCCACCACCCATCGGGCCCGGCGACATCCCGCCCATCGGACCACCGCTCATCGGGCCGGGCCCCGGTCCCATCGGACCCGCGCCCATCCCCGGCATTCCGCCCATCGGACCTGGGCCCATCGGGCCCGGCCCCATCGGTTGCGGCATCCCGTGCATCGGTCCCGAGCCAGGACCGGGCATCGGCGGCGGTGGACCACCCATCCCCGGCATTCCGCCCATCGGACCCGGCCCCATCGGCGCCGGGCCCGATCCGCTATTGCCGATCGATCCGGCAACGACGCCGCCGCCTCCGCCGCCCATGTACGGCGTCGGAAGGATCCCGGGTTGCTGCGCCTGCCCGAGGACGGTGCCGCAATTGCGGCAGAAACGCATGTTGGGCGCGTTTTCCGTGCCGCAGGTCGGACAGCCCGCGGGCAACCCACCACCAGGCGCGGGAGTCTGACCGGGGTAGCCCATCGGCGCCGCCAGCGAGGTGCCGCATTGCAAGCAGAAGCTCGAACCCGGCGGACTGTCGTGACCACATTTGGAGCAACGCATTCCGGCCCTCCGATCGTAGACCAGCCCCGACCCGCATTGAAGCGCACCCACGGTATCTCTTGTGGTTCTTCGTGCTAAGACCGCCGCCCCCACCGCGATGAAGCGTCTCGTTCCGTCTATTTGGTGTGTCGGTGTGCTCGCGTTGATCGTCGTCCAGGTCGCCGGTTGCACCCCGCCGCCCGCGCCCCGGACCGCGACGTTCCGCCAGCGCCCCGACGCGGTCGCCCCCGGTAACCTCAACGGTCCGTTCAGCGGCCGTGTCCTGGACGCCGCCAACCGCGCGCCCGTGACCGGCGCCGTGGTCTACGCGACCTGGACCTTCGAGCGGTCGACGCCGCTCCCCGTCGCCGCCGGGTACAAGGAGGCCGTCGCGTCGACCGATGCGACCGGCCGCTACGTGCTGCCCGAGCTGACCAGCGTGCCGGTCGGCGCGCGCGTGACCGACTTCGCGCTCGTCATCTACAAGCGCGGCTTCGTCGCGTATCGCAGCGACCGGCGCTTCAACGACTTCGGTCCGCGCCGTGACTTCAGCCAGTTCGAGAACCAGATCCTGCTCGAGCGCTGGCGCCCCGAGTACTCGCACGCGCGCCACGTCCGCTTCGTCGGCGGCGGCGGCGTGATCAGCGCCGTCACCGACTGGGAGGCCGAGGTCGCGATCGCCGAGCTCGATCCCGACGCGCGCCCGATCGGTCCCGGGCCGATCCTGCCCGGCGCCGGCGACGGTCCCAACCTCGTCGCCGCGCAGCTCATCAAGCCCGAGGAGATCAAGGCGCGCACGCGCTTCGAGGGCTCGTTCGAGACCGGTCCGCTCGGCGACGAGCCCGACACCGCGACCTACTCGTCGCAGCACTTCCGCGCGCTCGGCCGCAACGAGGGCTTCGACATCGCGATCCGTCTGTGGCGCGTCGGCCCGGCCGCGGCGGTCGATCGCTACGACGAGCTGCGCACCGGTCTGCCCGACGTCGAGGAGACCGACGAGATCGCCTCGCGCTCGTTGCGCGCGACCGAGAGCGACATCTTCGGTGTCGGCTTCCTCGACGGACAGCGCGGCGTGGTCGTGCTCATCACGTGCGGCAAGAGCCAGTGCTCGTCGGTCGAGGACGTGGTCGCGCTGGCGCAGATCGCGCACAAGCGGATCAAGGAGATCTGGCCGCTCGATCGCAGCACCGGAGGTGCGCCGTGAAGAAGCTCGTCGCGACCGCGCTCGCTGCGGTGACGATCACCTCGATCGGCGCCCCGGCGCCGGCGCTGGCGTGGGAGACGTCGACGCACGTCGGCCTCGCCGAGCAGGCGGCGCTGGCCGCGAACCTCGACGCGCGGATGCGCCAGCTCGGCTGGACCGGCGGTCTGTTCGAGCCGCTCACCGTGCCCAAGGCCGATGCCCCCGAGCTCCTCGCGTCGCTCGCGCAGCACAGCCCGATCCACGGCTACACGCCCGACGCGCGCGGTCGGCAGCACGCGCTGGGCTGGCTGCTCGCCGGCAGCGCGCTCGCCGACGCGACGCCCGCATGGGCGGCGAACCACTTCTACGATCCGGCCAACGGTCAGGGCTGGCGCGACACCAACGCGGTGAGCGAGCGCGTGCTGACCAAGCTGCGCGCGCAGAACGCGCCGGACCGCGGCGTGCCCGCGCCCGAGTGGGTCGTGTCGCGTGACAACCCGCTCGAGCTGAAGGGCTTCCTCGATCAGTACGAGAAGGCCGTGAAGGCCGCGACGCCCGGCGAGCGCGGGCGGCACATGGCCGGCGCGCTCATCGCCGCCGGCGCGATGATGCACGTGCTCGGCGACATGGCAGTGCCGTCTCGCGTGCGCGGCGACGCGGGCGCGCATCGCGAGCAGGTCGGCAACGACGAGATCGATCGCGGCTCGCGCTTCGAGCGGCTCGCGGCGGTCGCGTGGGGACGCCTCGGCGTTCCGGCGGCGTCGCGCGTCGTGAAGCAGGCGACGATGAAGGGTTACTTCACGGCCGCGGACGCGGCCGGGGTCACGGGCGGCAAGGACGCGGCGGCCGAGCCCGGGCTCGCCGACTGGACGTCGACGCACTGGTTCTCGTCGGGCACCCTGCCCCGCTCCGTCGAGGTCGGCGTCATGAAGCGCGAGTCGCTCGGCCCGGCGCTGGCGGCGTCGCTGCGGCGCGCGGCGCCGGCGGTGCCGCGTCGCCTGAACCTGATGGCGGCGAGCCAGGGTCGCGGCGCGACGCTGCGCGATGCGGCCGGTGTGTGCCAGGCCCGCTATCGCGTCGATCACGGGCGGCTGTCGTGGTGGCTCGACGACGAGTGCCTGCTCGAGCAGGCCGCGGCGATCTTGCCGGTGGCGGCGTCGTACGAGGCTGGGTTGCTCTCGTTCCTCTTGCGCGGCGAGCTCGCGATCACGTCGGACGGCGCGAACGTCGCGGTGGCGGTGGGCGCGACGGCGCTCGGCGCCGGCACGCTGACCATCCTCGCCGAGGACGCGCGCGGCGTCCGCACGGCGGTCGCGACGACGCAGGTCACGGGTGGCGCCAGCGGCGCCGGGCTCGGCAGTGTCGCGCTCCCCGCGGGGACGCGGCGCGCCGTCGGGTTGTTCCGCGGCGTCGATGCGGCCGGCGAGCCGGTGGTCGCGGTCGGTACGCTCCTCCCGCCGGCGCCGTAGACTGCGGCCGGGACGATGAGTCGATCCAAGAAGCGGCGCAGCGGCGGCGGAGTCGGCCGCGAGGAAGAGGACACCGCGGTCGATCGCGTGCTGGGCGCGCTCGAGCGCTGGCCCGACGGCATGCACGACCTCGGCGAGCCGACGGTCGACGTGCCGCAGCGGTGGCCGGCGTCGGTCGTCGACGTCTACCTGACCATGGACGGCGCGCGCCTCTTCGGCGACGCGATCGTGATCCATCCCAGCAAGGAGCTGCCGCCCGCCGACGACGACGGGATGGTGCAGTTCGCCACGTTCGACGACGAGCCGCTGTGGTTCGACCCCAAGGGTCGCGTGTGGCGCGTGGATCCCGACACCGGTGACCGCTACGTCGACGGCACGTCGCTCGACCGCTGGCTGCTCGGCGCGATCGAGGCGTCGGGCTTGCTGTTCGACGTCGACGGCGAGTTCGCCGAGGACGCCTTCACCGAGGAGGGCGAGCTGACGCCCGAGGTCGCGGAGGCGCGTGCGCGCGCGCAGGTGAAGCGCGACGCGAAGGCGCCGGGCCCACGCTGGCGCCTGGCGCGGTTGCTGGTCGAACAGGGCGAGCTCGCGCAGGCGCGCGAGGAGCTCGAGACCGTGGTCGGCCACGAAGCGACGCTGTCGTGGGCGTGGCTCGATCTCGCGCGCATCTCGGAGAAGCTCGGCGAGCTGGGCGGCGCGATCGACGAGGCGCGCGCGGCCGCCGAGGCGAACCCCGCGCACGAGCACCGCGCATACTTCTTCGCCGAGGCCGCGCGCTACGCCGCGATGGCCGGCGACGAGGCGCAGCGCGTCCAGCTGGCGCGAGACGCGCTCGCCGCGGATCCGGGTCTCGTGAAAGGCCAGCTCGCCGGCGCGAACGACCGGCTCGGCGAAGGCGAGATCGACGCCGCGGCGCACCTGGCCTCGATGGCGAAGGCCCTCGCGCCGCGCGACCTCGAGGTCATCGACCTCGTGCGCCGCGTCGACGCCGCGCGTACCGCCGACGAGAACTGAGCCGCGCGCCGCCGCGCCGGAGGGCTCAGCCCTTGAAGATCGCCGCGTCGGCCTTGATGCCCCGCGCGTCGAGCTCGGCCCAGAAGCGCGGCACGGCGCCGGTCGCGCCGAAACCACCGTCGTCGCCGGTGCCGGCGCCGCGGTACGAGAACAGCGTCTGCGTGTCGAAGCCAACCTCGCGCACGCCCAGGATCTCGTCGACGGAGATGACACGCACGCCGCCATCGGCGAAGCGCGCGACGTGGACCACGACGTCGGCCGCGCCGGCGACCAGCTCGCGCACGGCCGGCTCGCTCGACGACGACGCCGCCAGCTGCGCCAGCGCGACCCAGCGCGCGAGCGCCGCCTGCGGGCCATCGCCCGTGAGCGCCACCACCGCGCCGTCGACGCTCGCGCCGAGCGCGGTGCCGAGATCCAGCGCCTCGCCGCCGCGCACGTCGCCCACGATCAGGCGATCGGGACGCATCCGCAGCGCGCTCCGCACCAGATGTCCGAGGTCGACGGCGGTGACGCCATTCTTGCCGTCCGACGGCCGCGTCTCGAGCGCGATCCAGTCGTCGCGATCGATCGACAGCTCCGCGACTTCTTCCACCGTCACGATGCGCTCGCCGTCGGGGATGCTGCCGACCAGCGCCGACACCAGGCTGGCCTTGCCCACGCCCGGCGCGCCGCACACCACGACGTTTCGCCGCGCGACCACGCACACACCGAGGAAGTCCGCCATCGCGGCCGACATCGCGCCCGACGACACCAGGTCGTTGAGCGTCTTCTTCACGCGCACCGGCTTGCGCAAGGTCAGGCTGGGCCCGTGCACCGCGACCGGCGGCACCACGGCCGTCAGCCGCGAGCCGTCGCGCAGCCGCACGTCCACGAACGGATGCTCGTCGTCGATCGGCGAGCCGGTCGGCGCGACCAGGCGCTCGACCACGCGCCGCAGCACGTCGTCCGACGAGAACGCCTTGCCCGAACCGCGCAGCTGACCGTCCTTGCCCACCACCAGGCGATCGCGGCGGTCGACGAGGATCTCGTCGATCTTGTCGTCGGCGAGCAGGTCCTCCAGCGGACCGAGCCCGAGCGCCTCGTTCAACGTCTCCTTGATCAGGCTGTCCTGATCGACGTACTTCGGCAGCTCGCCCGACGACTCGAGCGTCTCCACGAGATCGACGATGGCGCGCTCCGCCTTCTGCCACAGATCCTCGTCACCGAGGCGCTCGACCGGGATGTTGTCGAGGTCGAGCTTCGGCCGCAGGCGCTCGAGGATCTGCGTCTGCAGATCGAGCATCTTGATGACCTTGGGATCGAGCGGCTCGAGCGCGACACCGCGGCGGAGCGGCGGAGCCACGGGACGCGGCGCGATCTTGCGCGCGCCGGCACCGACGAGACGCGGGCGCTCGCGCGGCACCGCCGCCGCGGCACCCGGCCCCGGCAACACGTGCGCCGCCATCGGCGCGGCAGCGCCAGGAGCCGCGGCCATGATCGGCGCGACCGCGGGTGGCGGCGCCATCGCCGGCATCGGCGCGGGCGGCGGCGGACCACCGAGCGAAGGCATCGGCGCGGGGGGCGGCGGACCGATCGGTCCCCCGGCTCCCAGCCCGCCCATCGGCGGCGACATCGGCGGAGGCGGCGCGGGCGGCGGCGGCCCCATACCACCACCACCCATCGGCCCGGGGACCGGCGCGACGGCCGTCGACGCCGGAGCCGGCGCGATCGGCGGCGGCGGACCGCCCATGGATCCACCCATCGGCGGCGGCAACGTTCCGCCCGGCGCGGGACGCGGCGGACGCGTGCGCGGCTCGGCGCCCGGAGGCGGTGGGCCGATCGGTCCTGGCGGTGGCAACGTCGCGGGTCCGCGCGGCGGCGGCGGGCCGCCCATCTGTCCGCCCATCGGTCCATCACCGGCGGGACGCGGCGGCTCCTGACGCTGGAGCGCGGCGCGCAACAGCTCGGGTGATGCGGCAGGCGGCGGCGGTCCCGGCGGGGCGCCCATCGCACCCGGCCCGCCCATGCCGCCACCCATTCCGCCCATCGGCGGAGGAGGCGGCGCTTCCATGCGCGCGGGCGGCGTCGGCGGCGGAGGCGGCTCGCTCGTCGGCCCTTCATCCATCCCGCCCGCCGCGCTCTCCTCGACGCCCATGATGAAGTCGCCGATGTAGATCTTGTCGGCTTCCTTCACGACGAGCGGGCTCGTGATCTTCCGCCCGTTCACGTAGGTGCCGTTGGTGCTCTTCAGATCGACGATGATGAACTTGCCGTCCTTGAGCACGATGCGCGCGTGGCGCTTCGACACGTTGCCTTTCGGCAAGACGATGTCGTTGCCCTGCACCCGTCCGATGGTGACCTCGGGTTTGTTGAACACGATGCGGCGCTGCTCGCCGCCCTTCTCGGTGATCACGATCGCGAACAT
Source organism: Kofleriaceae bacterium (assembly GCA_035525615.1). GTDB lineage: Bacteria > Myxococcota_A > Polyangia > Haliangiales > Haliangiaceae > UBA2376. Next base: position 9,139 of record DATLEB010000311.1, read on the forward strand.
TCGGGTCCCGAAAACACTAACGTTTCGCGCAACCTAGGGTCAAGTAAACCGTCAGGGAATGACCGGAGCGGCCGTCGTGACCGCCGCCCCCCACCAGGCCCGGCTGGAGCCCTCGACGAGCGTGGCGTTCCCCGTCGTCGTGTCGACGATGACGAAGTCGCCTCCTTCGGCGAACCCGAACACCTTTCCGTGCCAGAAGCCGACGCCCCAGAGGTCGCTCCAGCCGGTGTTGGAGCCGATGGGGGTGGCCGCGAACGTCGTCGGGGCGAGGCGGACGAGGGTGTCCACCCCGATGGTGCCGCCCGTCGTCGCGACGATGCCGAAGTCCCGCACCGCGACGATGTCGCCGCTCGACTGGTAGCCGCCGCCCATGTCCCCGATCTCGGTCTGCTGTCCGGTCGCGGGATCGATGCGGAAGATCTTCCCGTCGCTGTTGCGGCTGCCGATGAGCACGTCGGGGCCCTCGATGCCGAAGGCGAGGATGCTCGGCACGAACGAGAGCCCGTTGAACATCTGCGGCAACGTGCCGGTGCCTGCGCGCTGCGTGACCGCGGTCTGCGAGTCGATGCGGTACACGCGCGTGTACGAGATGCCGACCATCTGGCCTTCGCTGTCGATGGCGATGTCCGTCATCTGGTCGTTGGCGGCGTCACCGGTGAACGGCGCGACCATCGTGATGTTGAAGGTGATGGGATCGACGCGGAACAGCTCGGTCGAGGTGTGCGCGTAGACGGCGGCGTTCTCCTGGATGTCGGGGCGATCGGCGTTGCCGACCGCGGCGTCCGTCGACGCGCCGTCGTCGTCGTCATCTCCGCCCCCGCTCGGGCCACACGCGACGAGTACGAGCGCAAGCGCAAGCGCAGCGGCGATTCGCATGGAGCCCTCCGCGGCAGACCGTATCACATTCGTTCCTCGCGCCTGCTCGCGCTCAGGCCCCCGCGGCGCCGTGGAGAAAGAGCTCGATGACGCCCCCGAGGATGACCGGCAGCGGCAGTGGCGGAGTCGCCGCCGCCGACCACGCCATCAGCGCCGCGAACACGTTCAGGAGAAACATGTCGGCGAGAATCTGAGCCGGCAGCCTGGCCGCGAGCTCGCCCTCCTCGAGGGCGGTGCCGACGTGTTTCACCAGCTCGACGCGCAGCGGCTGCTGATCGCGCGCAGCCTCGACGGCGGCGATGCGGCGAAGCGCGACCGCGCCCGCGTGCGGGAGGAGCGCGCGCTTGTCGGTCCACACCTCGGCGAACGCATCGGTGGTCGCCTTCAGCACGGTGCGCAGCGACTTGCCGCGGCGGACGGCGGCGCTCTTCGAGATCTTGCCGACGATGTGCGCGTCGCTCCGGCGGATGAGCTCGATGAGCACGTCGTCCTTGGCCGGGAAGTGGAAGTAAAACGTCCCGCGCGCGACGCGCGCCTTCACGACGATGTCGTCGATGCCGACCGCGTCGTAGCCCTGCTCGTCGAACAGCGCTAGCGCGGTCGTGAAGAGGTGCTCGCGGGTCGCCTCTCGCTGGAGGTCGCGCTGCCGGGCCACGGGAAAACACTGTACACCGCGGTCACCGCCGCCGCGGTGAGCGCGGCACCGACGATCACGCCGTCGCCGACGCCGATCGCCTTGAGGCCATGGAACGGCAGGAAGCCGATCACGCCGATGACGATGGTGGCGACGGTGATGGGGAAGCACCACCACAGCGGGCGACCTGCGGCGCGCGCCGTCAGCCAGCACAGGATCGCTCCGAACGTGAGGTGCCAGTAGTAGCTGGTGACGGGGACGCCGAGCCAGCGGTACGCGATGTTGGGATCGTTATCGAACCAGCGCCACCAGCCGAGGCGCGGGCCGGTGATGTCGAACGGCACGTCGATGCAGACGATGAAGACGCCGGCGGTGATGGCGGCGGCGGCGGGACCGGCGCGCTCGGCGATGCGGAGGGCGCGCGCGGCGGCGATGCCGGTGTAGAGGAGGACGGGATAGACGACGGTGATGTAGAGCGGCAGCTGGTCCCGGTAGAACATCACCGTGAAGTGGCCGTGCGCGAAGTTGTCGACGGCGTTGTACGACACGATCTCCATGAGGAGGCCGTAGACGAAGATCGTGACCCACGTGAGGAGCGCGGCGCGATCACCGGCGCGATGCGCGCGGATCGCGTGGCGCAGCGTGAGCGCCGCCCACAGGATGACGCCGACCTCGAGGAGGACGAACGACAGCGGGAGGGTGGTCGGATCGTTGAAGCTGATGATGGCCGTCATGTGCGTCCTCGCGCGTCGCGGTAGTCGACGAGCTCGCCCTTGCGGTCCTGGTCCTCGGTGAAGACGTCGGCGCCGTACGCCTTCTTGGCGCGGCGCCAGGTCCCGAAGACGCGATCCCAGAGGCCGAGCGTCTGGCCGTAGTTCACGTGGAAGTGGACGTGGTGGTCGTCGTGGAAGCGCGGCGGGGGCTGCCACGGCAGGATCGAGCCGAGGGCGACGCCCGAGTGATCGAGGTACGCGATGGTGTTCTGGTAGACGAGCACGGCGACCAGCCCGACCACGTGGATGGGCAGGAAGAAGAGCGGCGCCAGCATGATCGACTGGTAGAGCGCGAACTCGAGCGGGTGCATCGCGGGGGCGGTGAACGCCGTCGGCGACGTCCAGCGATGGTGCACGCGGTGGATGTAGCGGAAGAAGAAGCGGCGATGCAGCAGGCGGTGCGCGCCGTAGAGGAGGCCGTCCGTGGCGACGAAGTAGAGCAGCGTCGTCGCGATCGAGAACGCGACGCCGTGGCGGTCGTCCCAGTAGATCGAGGTGGCGCCGCCGGACGCGACGTGGTGCGCGAACCAGCCGGAGACGATCGACGCGCCGACGGTGTTGGCGGCGCCGAGGAGGAGCTCGCGGCGGCGAGCGGCCGGTGTCGGCCAGCGCGCCGGCTGCGTCTTCCACTCGGTGGCGCGGTCGCGGTGGCGGTAGTAACGCCACTCGAGGAGCCCGCCGATGCCGAACAGCATCCCGAGGCCGCCCGCGATCGCCATGGCGATGTAGCCCGCGAGTCCCATGCGCGAACCCTCGCGCATTTCACTGACAAACGTCAACGACAATCGTCAGCGAAAGGGTGTCACCCACCGACAGATTGGTTTAGCCAATTGGCTAAGCCAATCGTGTTGGTGGGTGACACCGATTGGTTTAGCCAATTGCGTCACCGGGCCGGCCGGCCGAGGATGTTCCAGGGCTGCCGCTTGAGCTCCTTGGTGAGCTCCTTCACGTCGTCGATCAGCTCGAGGTCGGCGGCGAAGGCGGCGATGGCGCCGCGGCCGCCGGTGGCGTCGGCGATCGCGCCGTTCACGGACGCGGCGAGGCGCTGGGCCGCAGCGAGGACCTGGTCGGACTTGTCGAGCATGGCGGCGACGCGTGCGTCGAGCCGGCCGCCGGTGCGGGCGGCGATCGCGTCGAGCGCGGCGCGAACGTCGGCGACCTGCACGCGCAGCTCGGCGGCGGTGGTCTCGATCTTCGCCGCGAGCGTCTTCACGCGCGCGACGAGGCGGCCGATCTCCGCCGGATCGAAGCTCGCGGCGTCGAGCTCGGTCGCGATGGCCTCGACGGTGCCAGCCACCTGCCCCACCGTCGCGCGCATCTTCGCCTGGGCGCCGGGGTGTGGATCGAGCGTGTCGATCGTCGCGGCCAGGCGCCCCGAGGACGCCTTGATGGACGCGGTCGCCGGGCCGATCGCCTCGAGGAAGTGGCGGACCTCCTCGAGGTTCCCCCACGTCCGCTGCAGCACGTTGTCGAGGCTGGGCGGATCGATGCCCGCGACCTCGTCGCCGTCGCGCAGCGCGCGCCCCGGGTCGGCGTGTCCGCCCGGCGGCCCGATCGCGATGTAGCGCGGCGCCAGCATGCTGCGCGCGTCGACGAAGAAGTCGGAGTTGACCGGGATCCGCGACGCCCACGCGGGATCGATGCGCAGCACCGCGACCACGCCCGTGCGCCCGCGCGGATTCCTGGGATCGCGCGAGATGCCGATCGACTCGACGTGCCCGATGTCCTTGCCGGCCACGCGCACCGACGCGCCCGCCGGCAGCCCGACCACGACGCCAAAGCGCACGCGCACGGCGACGCCGCCGCTGCCGAGGCGCGGCCACACCATCACGACGAAGACGACGGTCAAGGCCGCCGCGACCAGCACGGCCGCGCCGACCCGCCGGGTCAGTCGCTCGTCGTGAACCGCCAACGGCACGACCCGCTCACTCCTTCCAGATCAGCTTCCACGGGTTGCGGCGCAGGTCACGCACCATCTCGCGGATGTCCTCGTAGATCTCGCTCTTCGCGAACATCGCGCCGATCGTGCCCTTCCCGGCGCGCAGGTCGGTGACCGCGCCGTTCGTGTTGCGCAGGAGCGTGCCGGCCTCGTCGGCAGCGCCCGCCGCCTTGTCGACGGCGACGAGCGCGCGCTCGACGCGCGCGTCCGTGGCCAGGCCGAGGACGCGCACACCCTCCTTCAGGAGGCTGCCCGCCGGCGGACCGACCTCACCGAGCGTGCGCTCGGCGGTGACGATGAGCGCGTCGGTGTGCTTGATCGTGCTCTTCAGGTCGCGCGGATCGAGGCCGTCGTCGACCTTGGCCAGCACCTCGGTGCTCTCGGTCGCGAGCCCGGTCACCGCGTCGATGAGCTTGCCGACGCGCGGCCGGTTCTCCACGAGGATGCCGTCGACCTGGTCCACCGCGTGCGCGGCGTTGGTCAGGATGAGCGCGATCTTGTCCTTGTCCTCGCGCATCACCGTCGTCATGAGATCGAGCAGCTCGTAGAGGCGCGCCACCACGAGGTCGGTGCGCGGCGGGTTCACGCCCACCACGATCGTCCCCGGCGCCATGGACGGAGAGTCCCAGTCGTGGCCCGGCACGATCTCGACATACTGCTCGCCGAGCACGCCGGCGGTGTTGATGAACAGCTCGGCGTCCTGGCGGATCGAGTCGCGAGCGCGGTTCTCGATCCACAGCTCGACGCGCACCTGCACGCGCCGGCCGCTCTTGGGATCGATCTTGCCGCCGCGGAACTCGACCTCCTCGACGCGGCCGACCGTGATGCCCGAGACCTTGACCGGCGCGCCCGGCTGCACGTTCCCGCTGTAGTCGTAGTCGGCGTACAGCGTGTAGCCGCTCGACAGCGAGCATTTGCCGAGGACGAAGATGAAGGCGGCGAACAGACACATCGCGCCCACCATCAGGAGGCCCACCTTGTACTCGACGCCGGTTTCATGCATGGGAGGACTCCTTCCGGGACAACCCGGGACGACTAAAACCCTGGGGTCTCCATCGGCCCGCTCGCGTGGCCGTGGATGAACTGGGTGACGACCGGATCCGCCGACGCGCGGATCTCCGCCGGCGTGCCGCAAGCGTGGACGCGCCCCTGATAGAGGAGCGCGATGCGGTCGGCGGTCGAGAAGATGGAGGCGAGGTCGTGCGACACGACCATCGCCGTGACGCCGCGCCGGTCGGCGAGCTCGCGGACGAGGCGGTCGATGCGGCGCGCGCTCTGCGGGTCGAGGCCGGTGGTCGGCTCGTCGAAGAGCACGACCTCGGGCTCGAGCGTCAGCGCTCGTGCGATCGCGGCGCGCTTGCGGACGCCGTCGGAGACCTCGGCCGGGAAGCGGTCGGCGAGCCCGCCCAGGTGCACCTCGGTGAGGCGGCGGCGCGCGTCGGCGAGCGCGGCGGCGGCGCCCATGCCGCGGTGCTTGCGCAGCGGCAGCGCGACGTTCTCGGCGAGCGTCATGGCGTCGAACAACGTCGCGCTCTGGAACACCATCGCGACGCGGCGGCGGATGTCGCGGTACGCGCGCTCGGGGAGATGATCGATGCGCACGCCGTCGAGCCAGATCTCGCCGGCGTCGACGCGCAGGAGCCCGACCAGGTGCTTGATGGTGACCGACTTGCCGACGCCCGAGGTGCCGACGACGAACAGCACCTCGCCCTTCGCCACCGACAGGTCGAGCCCGGCGAGCACGGGGCGGCCGCCGAACGCCTTGCAGACGCCCCGCATGGCGATCATGGCCTCGGTCACGACGCCCCCATGGTCATCGCGATGAACGAGATGACGAGGTCGAGCACGATCACGGCGAAGCTCGAGCCGATGACCGCCGCCGTCGTCGCGGCGCCCACGCCCTCCGAGCTGCCACGCGCGCGCAGGCCGCAGAAGCCGCTCACGATCGGGATGGCCGAGCCGAACGCGGCGGCCTTGATGAGGCCGACGATGACGTGCACCGGCTGCACCGTCGAGACGTCGAAGAAGATGCGCGGGTTGATCTGGAACGAGTAGTAGCCGGTGGCGCCGCCCGCCGCCCACGACGCGGCGATGCCGAACATCGAGAGCACCACCGTCATCACGACGCACGCGAGGAACCGCGGCACGATGAGGTAGCGGACCGGCGTGACGCCCGACATGCGCAGCGCGTCGAGCTGCTCGGTCACCTTCATCGAGCCGACCTCCGCGGCGATCCCGGCGCCGACGCGCGTGGCCAGCATCATCGCGGTCAGGCTCGGGCCCACGCCGGTGACGAGCAGCTTGATCCATTGCCCGCCGACCTGGTTGCGCCCGTCGACGACCTTCGTGGTCAGGAGACAGGTCTGATAGACCATCACCATCCCGACGAAGCCGAGCGTGACCAGCACGAACAGGAGCGACTTGTTGCCGACCAGGTACATCTGGCCCGCGATCGCGCCCTTCTGACGCTTACCGCGCCAGTAGGTGAACACCGCGCCCGACGCGGTCTGCGCCGCCACCGAGCCGAGCTCCGCCGCCGCGGCCACGGTGGCGAGCGTGCCGGCCCCGATGCGGGTGATGGTGCGGCGTGCGCGGGTCATGGAGTCACGGGGGTCACGACGTCAGGTACGTCATCAGGAAGTCGAGGAAGCAGATCGAGACGGCGGCCGACACCACCGACGCGTTGACCGCCTTGCCCACGCCGACCGCGCCGCCCTTAACGGTCAGGCCGAAGTAGCAGGACGAGAGCCCGATCGCGGCGCCGAACACGAGCGACTTGCCCATGCCGTGCAGGAAGTCGGCGACGCCGATGTTGTCGACGAGCGAGTACCAGATGGTGAGCGGGTGGATGTCGAGGATCGCGTGCGACGCGACCATCACGCCGAAGATCGACACCGCGTCGCCGACCATGGTCATGACGGCGAGCGTGATCATCATGGCGAGGACGCGCGGCACGATGAGGTAGCGCACGGGATCGATGGCGAGCGCGAGGAGACCGTCGATCTGATCGGTGACCGTCATGGTCCCGAGCTCGGCGGCGTTGTTGGCGCCGACGCGGCCCGAGAACATGAGGCCGATCATCAGCGGACCGACCTCGCGCAGGACGGCGTAGCCGGTGCCCCAGCCGACCAGGCCGCGCGCGCCGTACTGCTGCACGAACGCGGCGAACTGGATGACCATGAGCGCGCCGACGAAGAGCGCGGTCATGGTGACGATGGGCAGCGACTTGTAGCCCATCTTGTAGAGGTTGCGGACGAGCTCCCGCCCGTCGAGCCGCGGAGGGATCAGCGAGCGCGCGACCTCGAACGCGAGGACGACGATGCCGCCCGCGTCGCGCGCGGCGGCCATGGTCGCACCGCCGATCGCGCTGATCACGACGACCCTCGCGCGAAGTCGCGGACGCGCGCGTCATCCGCGTCGAGCAGGCTGGCGGCCGGACCGACCCAGCGCACGCCGCCGCCGTCGACGAACGCGATCGTGTCCGCGAAGGTCGCCACCGCCTCGACGTCCGACGAGACCACCACCGCGGTGGAGCCGGTCGCGTCGTGGTCGGCGCGGAGCAGCTGGTAGATCTTGGCCGTCGTCACGGGGTCGAGCCCCGCGGTCGGCTCGTCGTACAGGACGACGTCGGGCATCGCCACGGTTGCCCGGGCCAGCCCGACGCGCTTCTTCATCCCGCCCGAGAGCTCGCCGGGCAGCTTGCGCTCCGAGCCGGCGAGACCGACCGCACGCAGGCGCGCCGTGACGCGCGTCGCGATCTCGGCCGGCGGCAAGACGCCCTCCTGCACCAGCGGAAAGGCGACGTTGTCGGCGACGTTCAGGAAATCGAACAGCGCACAGTTCTGGAACAGCATCCCGATGCGGCCCGCCACGCGCACCAGTCCGGTTTCCGGACGGTAGAGCCCGGCGATGAGCTTGAGCAGCACGCTCTTGCCGGCCGTCGCGGGGCCGATCACACCGAGGCGCGCGCCACGCGAGATCCGCAGGTTCACGCCGCCGAGCACCGCCCTCGGGCCGAACTGCTTCCCGACGGAGACGAGCTCGATCGCGAGCACTAGTACTCGATCGCGATCCGCGCGCCGCCGCCGAGGATCCAGCCCCCGAAGGCGAAGCCCGGGAAGCCGGGGTTGTTGGTCTGGAGGCCGGCGCGGTTGGGCACCGCGGTGCCGAGCACGTCGACGGCGTCGTCCGGGACCTCGTCCTGCACCAGCTCGGGGTTCGACGGGTCGTTGAACTTCGTGACGTGGTTGTGGAACACGCGGTGCGCGAGCACGTCGATGCCGGCGCGGAAGTGACTTCCCCAGAGCGTGAACGTGGTCTCGACGCCGCCGGAGGCGCCGAGGCGATCGCTGTCGGCGTAGTTGCTGCGGCCGGTCTGCGGCGGCACCGGCGTCGGCACGAACGCGACATCGAGGCGCGCGGCGAAGCGGTCGGTGTGGTAGCGCACGCCGCCCGCCGCCGACAGCGTGTCCGACCATGCGTATTCGCCGCCGGGGTTGTCGTCGTGGCGGTCGCGGTACGCCGACCAGCGCGCGTAGCTGACCACGCCGGTCGCCGACAGCGAGTCGGTGAGGTCGTAGCTGCCGCCGGTCGCGACGGTGAGCGGCATGAACGAGTGCGTGAAGTTGAGCGTCGTCGACTGCTCCGAGCCCGTGGCGAGCGTGTAGTTGAAGCCGGTCGAGATGCGGAACGCCTGCTCGGTGTGGAGCGTCGCGGCGACCCGCGCCTTCTTCACCGGCGCCCACGCCACGCCGAAGTGCGGCGCGACCGAGGCCTTCACCGCGATGTCCGAGTCGAGCAGGACGGTGTCGAGGTTGTTGAGGTTCGAGACGTAGACCGGCGCCGACGCCTGGTTGGCGAGGCTGAGCGTGAACGTGGCGCCCACCGACAGGTCGTCGCGCACCTTGATGCCGCCGCCGAACGCCAGCGACGTCGCGGTGAGGCGGTCGCCGTAGAGCTCGGGGTGGACGCTGTTCGAGAAGTACTGCTCGCGCTCGTCGTTGTAGAAGGCCTTGGCCGTCGTGAACTCGCCGAGCGGGATCATGGCGAACATGCCGAGCACGACGCGATTCTTGAAGATGGGCGCGATGAGGCCGACGGTCTGGTATGCGCGGGTCTGGTCTCCCGAGCCGCCGCCCTGACGCGGGCGCGCGCCCAGCGTGTCGTGGCCGTTCTGCAGCCAGTCGGTCGGGATGGTCGGGTTCTCGATGCCCTCGCCCGTCGTCTCGTGGCGGAAGGACTCCGGGCCGCGGTCGTCGACGGACGGCACGTCACAGGCGTTGTCGCCGCACAGGTCGGACATGCCACGCCCGTCGACGATCACGCCCAGCTGCTGGCCGACGATGTACACGCCGAGCGTGAACCCGTCCTTCGCGCTGGCGAGCAGCGCCGGGTTGAAGTACGCGGCCGCCGGCCCGCTGGCGTTCACGCGCGCCGTGAGGCCGCCCTGCCCGCTGGGATCGCCCACCAGCTCGAAGAGAGGGGACGCGCTCGCCGTGGCGGGCAGACACGTCAAGAGCGAGGTCACGACGAGGGAACGCGAATAGATCATGTTCTACTACCAGATCATCTGCGCGAGGGTCTGGACGTTCTTGCACGTCATGAACGCGGCATCGGGGCCACTCTCGACCACGGTGAGGTTGTCGGCGCGTGCGTAGCGCGCCCACCCATTTCCCGACGGTGTCGCGGTGGTGCGGAGCAGCGGCGAGGTCTGCGTGGAGATACCTTCCTGCGAGTCCCACACCACCGAGATGACGCCCTGCCCGCCGAACTCCGCGGCGAAGGTCGGCACGCGGCCAGAGTGCTCGTTGAAGTCGCGCTGCGCCACGTAGCGACCGCCGAGCCCGCTGGTCAGCGTGATGCCGTCCATGTTGTCCGTGTCCCAGTCCTGCATGCCGGGCGGCGCGGAGGGCAGCGCGGGGAACTGCGTCAGCGGCTTGTCCGCGTCACCGACGTTCCAGTGGTCGGTGAGGTACATCGCCTTGTTCGCGCCGCGGATGTTGTACTGCCGGTCGAGCACGAACTCGCAGCTCTGCATGTCGTTCGACAGCTTGAACGTGCCGGCGCGGCCCGGTCCTGCGAACTCGGTCTCGGCCAGCGACTTGAGCGTGGCGTCGCCGAGCGTCACCGTCGTGGTTCCGTCGACGACGAAGCCACAGTTGAGGGCCTTGGTCGCCGTGAACGCGTCGCCGGTCTGCGCGAACTCGTAGTAGTACCAGTTGGTCGTGTTCTGGTTCGCCCCGAGCGCGACCGACACCGTGTGCTGCTCGCCGATCCAGCGGCCGGTCAGGTTGCATGGCTGCTCACCGACATCGGCGTCGGGTCCGGTTGGACCGTCGATGCCACCGGAGTCGACGCCATCGTTTCCGGAGATGCCGTCTTGCTCGCATCCGCTGACCATCAACGTCACAGCCAGGACACGAAACAGGCAGCGCATTGGAAACCCCCTTGACTCGCGCGCCGGACTAGAACATGTTTCACTGCGGGTGGCAAGCAGCATTCACAACGTCGCCTGCGTCACGTGCGTCGGGCTCTTCGCGGTCGGCGCGTGCCGGATCAACGAGCACATCGCGGAGCCGCCGATCGACGCTCCGGAAGGTTTCGTCGTCGATTCCGGCGGTGATGTGATCGACGCCCCGATCGACGCGCCGCCCGGGCCTAGCGGCCTCACGGCGATCATCGGCGAACGTCCCGAGGTCACCGGCAGCTGCGGCGCGCTCGACGATCGCGCCGAGATGACCGGACGCTTCGATCCGGTGGTGCAGCAGCAGGAGATCACGGCCGGCTGGGACTTCGACACCGACGCCGACAGCTACAACGACGCCACGTACGGCTTCATGCCCAACTGGCCGACCGCGATGTCGGGCCGCTTCAGCGTGCGCTTCCACGGCAACGTCGTCCTCGACGCCGGCATGCACTGCTTCTCGATCGACATCGGCGCCACCGGCACGGACATCATCAACGGCCGCAACGGCTGCGGTCAGGTCTGGCTGGCCGGCGCGAACGCCGCGACCGCCGAGACCGGCTTCGAGGCCGCGACGTCAGGCGTGGCCACCGGCTGCGTCAACGTGACGACGGCCGGCCCGACCGAGCTGGACGTCGTCTTCTGGTACTTCAACATCTTCGAGCGCGCCAAGCTCCACGTGCGCCACTGCGCCGGGGCAGGCTGTACGCCCGCCGAGCCATTGAGTGCGATGCAACTGCAACCGCTCTGAGCTAGCGCGATGCAGCTGCAGCCGCTTTGGCGGCGCGGGTCTGCTCCTTCGCTTCCAGGTCCATCGCCTTCAGATAGAGGCGAGCGGCGGTGCGAACATGTTCCAGGATGTCGGACTGGTTGTGCAGCCCGGCCGACCAGCCGATGAGCGACGCGAACCAGTTCTGCTGGAGGAGCAGCGCCAGCGTCTGCTCGCGCTCGGTGGGCGGCGACGCGGCGGCGTCACCGTAGCTGAGCGATCCCACGCCGCGCATGGCGGCGATGATGAGGCCGTTCATGCGGCCCTGGTACGCGACGACGTGGCGGGCGACCTCGGGCTGCCCCGACGCCATGGCGCGCAGCACGGCACGGGCGAAGTGCGGACGACGGACGAGCGCGCGCGTGAGCAGCGAGTAGAACGCGACGAGGCGATCCTCGGCGGTCGCGCCCTTCACGGGGCCCTTCTCGAGCTTGCGCTCGAGCATCTCGGTCTCGCGGGCGAGCGCCGCCGAGAGGATGTCTTCCTTGCTACGGAAGCGCTTGTACAGCGTGCCGAGCGCCACGCCGGCGCGGGCCGCGACGTCGCGCTGACGCACGTTGTCGTAGCCGCCCTCCTCGGCGAGGGCGATGGCCACGTCGAAGATCCGCTCGAACATGCTGCGTTCCTTCTCGGTCTGGCTCATCACCATACACTGTCGCATCCGCTTTCTGGAACGGCAAGTTCCCCTTGCACCATGTAACTAGAACATGTTCTATTTGGCAAGCGCATGTGGTTCAAGAAAGCCCAGAAATGGCAGCTCGAGGTGGACGTCGTGGTCATCGGCAGCGGCGCGGCCGGGGCGGTCGCCGCCCTCGCCGCTCACGCCGGGAAGGCCAAGGTCGTCGTCCTCGAGAAGTCCGACAAGTTCGGTGGGACCACGGCGGTGTCCGGCGGCGTGGTCTGGGTGCCGTGCAACAAGCACATGGCCGAGGTCGGGATCGAGGACTCGTTCGACGACGCGCTCGGCTACGTCACGCGCCTCACCGACGGCCGTAGCGATCCCGCGCTGGTGAAGCGGTACCTCGAGACCGCGCCGCAGATGATCGACTTCGTCGAGGGCGCCACGCCGATCGCGTTCAAGGCGCTCGGCCGCTACCCCGACTACCACCCCGAGTTCGAGGGCGGCCGCCCCGGCGGGCGCTCGCTCGATCCCGGGCTCTTCGACACCAACACGCTCGGCCCGTGGAAGGAGAAGCTGCGCCGCTCGCCGGTGTTCGGCATGACCGCGATGTCGGTCAGCGAGGCCACCGACTGGGGCGTGTTCTCCAAGCCGTCGGCCCTGCCCTTCGGCCTCCTCGCCAAGCGCTTCAAGCAAGGTCTGGTCTGTTACGGCGGCGCGCTGTCGGGCGGGCTCCTGAAGGCGCTCCTCGACCGGGGCATCGAGCCGATGCTCTCGACCGGCGCCGAGGAGCTCATCGTCGAGGAGGATCGCGTCGTCGGCGTGCGCGCCCGGAGCGGCGCGACGGGTGACAAGGAGATCCTCATCGGGGCCAGGCGTGGCGTCGTCCTCGCCAGCGGCGGCTTCGAGTGGAACGCCGATCTCTGCCGCCGCTTCCTGGGCGGCCCGCTCACCCATCCCAACAGCCCGCCCGGCAACGACGGCGACGGCCTGAAGATGGCGATGTCGCTCGGCGCCGACCTCGGCAACATGGCCGAGGCGTGGTGGTGCCCGTCGCTCATGGTCCCCGGCGAGGAGTACGACAAGCGCCAGCTGAACCGCGGCGACTTCGCCACCCGCTCGCTGCCGCACTCGGTCATCGTCAACCGCAAGGGCCAGCGCTTCGTCAACGAGGCGCACAACTACAACGATCTGATGAAGGCGTTCTTCGCCTTCGACCCGGTCGCGTACGAGCGCACCAACCTGCCGGCGTGGATCGTGATCGATCAGCAGTACCTCGATCGCTACGCGCTCCTCACCTACGTGCCGGGGATGCCGGTGCCCGAGTGGCTGATCAAGGCCGACACGCTCGAGGAGCTGGCCACCAAGATCGGCATCGACGCCAACGGGCTCGGCGCGACGGTCGCCCGCTTCAACCGCGCCGCGGTCGAGGGTGTCGATCCCGACTTCCGCCGCGGCGAGAGCCTCTACGATCACTTCTACGGCGATCCCGAGCACAAGCCGAACCCCAACCTCGGCACGCTCGAGAAGGCGCCGTTCTACGCCATCGAGGTCCATGCCGGCGCCATCGGCACCAAGGGCGGCGCGCGCACCGACGGCGACGCCCGCGTGCTCCGTCCCGACGGCACGGCGATCAGCGGCCTCTACGCCGCCGGCAACGTCATGGCCGGCGTCACCGGCGCCGGCTATCCCGGCGCGGGCGCGACCATCGGCGCGGCGATGACGTTCGGCTACCTAGCGGGCCGCCACGCGGCCGCACGGAGCGTGTGATGCCCGAAGTCGAATACACGACGAAGCTGGCCCTTTCTCGCGGGCTGGTGTGGGATTTCGTCAAGGACATGAACAACTGGGCGCCGATGCTCACCGGCTACCAGAAGCACGAGATCATCGACGACAAGGACTCCATCTGGACGCTCAAGGGCGACGTCGGGATCCTGTCACGCATGGTCCGCCTCAAGTTCCACGTCACCGAGTGGATCGACCGCGATCGCGTGTCGTTCACGCTCGAAGGGCTCAACGAGAAGGTCGAGGGCGGAGGGCTTCTGCTCATGCAGGACGTCGAGCGTGACGCGCCGCCGCCGCCACCGCCGAAGAAGCGGTGGTTCGGTCGTCGCTTCCTCGACTGGTTCGCGCGCCGGATGTTCAAGCGGATGCACGGCGACGGGCCCAAGCGGCTCGCGGCACCGGCGGCCGCCGACGGCGGCACGCAGCTCACGTTCACGCTGCGCATGGATGCCGGCGGGCCGACCGGGCCTCTCGTGAACGCGATGCTCGGCCCCGCGCTCCTGCCGGCCGCCGAGGATCTCGCCAACAAGATCGCCGCGCACCTCGAAAAAGAGCACCTGTCGGCGGCGGCCTGAGCCCATGAGCGGCAGCCTGACGATCGGCGAGCTGCTCGAGCGAGCGGCGCGCGAGCGCCCCGACGACATCGCCGTGGCCGACGGAGACACCGTGCTCACCACGGCGCAGCTGCGCGACCGCGCCCACGCTGCGGCGCGCGCGCTCGTCGCCTGCGGCGTCGCGAAGGGCACGGCGGTCGGCATCTGGGCGCCCAACGGCTGGCCGTGGATGGTCGCGGCGCTGGGCGCGCACACCCTCGGCGCGATCATCGTTCCGATCAACACCCGCTACAAGGGCCCCGAGGCGGCGCACGTCCTCGAGCGCAGCCGCGCGCGCGTCCTCGTCACCGTCGATGGCTTCCTCGGCGCGCGCTACCCGGCGATGCTGCGCGACGCCGGCACCACCCTGCCCGCGCTCGAGACGATCGTCGTCGCACCGAATCCCGGCGCGAGCACCGTCGACGCACCCGCCGGCACCGTGGCGTGGGACGCCTTCCTCGCCGCCGGCGAGCGCGTCGCGCCGGCCGAGCTCGCGCGCCTCGCGGCGGCCGTCACCGCCGACGACGTCGGCGATATCATGTTCACGTCAGGCACGACCGGCCGCGCCAAGGCCGTCCCCGCGACACATGCGCAGTCGCTGCGCGTGTTCGCCGACTGGGGCGCGCTGGTCGGCCTGCGGCGGGGCGACCGCTACCTCGTCGTCGCGCCGTTCTTCCACACCTTCGGCTACAAGGCCGGCTGGCTCGCGGCGCTGCAGGTCGGCGCCGTCGTTCATCCGCAGCCGCAGTTCGACGTCGAGCAGGTGATGGCGCGCATCGCGGCGGACCGCATCACCGTGTTACCCGGCCCACCCACGCTCTATCAGTCGCTCCTCGACCACCCGGCGCGCGCGGCGGCCGACCTCTCGTCGCTCCGCCTCGCCGTCACCGGCGCGGCGTGCGTCCCCGTCGAGCTGGTGCGCCGTATGCGCAGCGACCTCGGCTTCGACACCGTGCTGACCGGCTACGGGCTGACCGAGACCACGGGCTGCGCGACGCTCTGTCGCGACGGCGACGACGCCGAGACCGTGGCCAACACGTCGGGCCGCGCGATGCCCGGCATCGAGGTCGCGATCGTCGACGACACCGGCCAGCCGCTGCCCGCCGGCGCGCCGGGCGAGGTCGTGGTGCGCGGTTACAACGTGATGCGCGGCTACGTCGACGACGCGGCCGCGACCGCCGAGACCATCGATCGCGCGGGCTGGTTGCGCACCGGCGACATCGGCGTGATGGACGAGCGCGGCTACCTCAAGATCACGGATCGCAAGAAGGACATGTTCATCGTCGGAGGCTTCAACGCCTACCCGGCGGAGATCGAGGCCGTCCTCGTCCAGCACCCGGCCATCGGGCAGGTCGCGGTCGTCGGGGCGCCCGACGAGCGACTCGGCGAGATCGGCGTCGCGTTCGTGGTCGCGCGCCCGGCCACCACGCCATCCGAGGCCGAGCTGCTCGCCTGGGCGCGAGATCGCATGGCGAACTTCAAGGTGCCACGTCGCTTCCACATCGTGGACGCGCTGCCGCTCAACGCCTCCGGCAAGGTCCTGAAACACGAGCTACGCGCGCGCGCTGGCCGGTAGCTTGCACTACACCGGTGCATCATGCGCTGGGATAGAAGTCATACGAGCTCCGATCTCGAGGACCGTCGTTCCATGGGGCCCGCCCGCGGCCTCGGAGGCATGGGCGGTGGCAACCTCTTCGGCATCTTCGGCCTCCTCGCCAGGTTCGGATGGAAAGGCATCCTGATCGGGCTGGTGGTCGTGGGCTTCATGATGTTCGGCGGGTCGAACCTGTGCGCCGGCGGAGGCGGCGGGCTCAGCCCGACGTCGCGCAGCGTCAACGACCAGAGCACCACCGGCGAGGACGAGCTGATGCGCTTCGCCGGCTTCGTGTTCGATGACGTGCAGACGCACTGGGCGAGCGAGATCCGCGGCTACGAGAAGGCGAAGATCGTCGTCTTCCGCGGCGCGGTCGAGTCGGCGTGCGGCACGACCTCGTCGGCCGTCGGCCCGTTCTACTGCCCCAACGATCACAAGGCGTACATCGATCTCGGCTTCTACCAGGAGCTGTCGCGTCGCTTCGGCGCGCCGGGCGACTTCGCCCAGGCGTACGTCATCGCGCACGAGGTCGGCCACCACCTTCAGAACCAGGCCGGCGTGCTGGGCGGGCGCAGTAACGCCGACTCGGTCGACACCGAGCTTCAGGCCGACTGCCTGGCCGGCGTGTGGGCCGCGAGCGCGAACCAGCGCAAGCTGCTCGAGATGGGCGACTTCGAGGAGGCGCTCGGCGCGGCCTCGGCAATCGGCGACGACACGATCCAGAAGAAGTCCCAGGGCTACGTCCAGCCGGAGACGTGGACCCACGGCTCGTCGAGCCAGCGCGTCGCCGCGTTCCGCAAGGGCTACCAGGGCGGCAGCGCCCGCGCTTGCGGCCTGTAGCCGCGGCGCCCGTCGCCTAGAAGTCGAAGTCGTTCGGGCGGGCGTACTGCATGGCGATCATCATCAGCATCATCGTGATGACGACCAGCTTGTGCGGCCCCGCCGCGAGCGCCGCGATGAGCGCGCCGAACCCGAAGATCGACGAGCCCGCCATGACGACCAGCGTTGTTACGACAGGCTCGAGCATACCCATCACCAGAGCACCCGCCGTGCCATCCGGCATCGCGGCGCCGAGTCGCGCGTGACGCGCCTCGCACCGCTACTTGCGCGAGCGACGTCCGTGCGCTCGCGCGCACCGGGCCGCACCGGCACGGACAACCAGCGCGGCGATCACCAGAATCCACGTCGAAGTCGCGCCCTTGCCGCCGCTCGAACAGTCGATGCACCCCGGCGGCGGATCGTCTCCACCGATGCCCGCGTCCGGTGCGACGCAGCTCACTTCGTCGCTCGGGATGGAATAAAGATCCTTGTAGAAGCACCACGCACCGCGGTTGCAGTCGTCGGCCTGGACGGTGCCCGCCGCGCAGGGGATCGGTCCGGCGAGATCGAGCATCGTCATCACCGGCGTCCACGCCTCGGCATCGGACGAGCGGCCGAGCCCCATGCGATCGGCTCCGAAATTGTCGGCGCACAGCCACAGCTGACCGTCGCGCAGCTCCTGGAGACAGGTCGCCGTGAAGGTTCGCCCGGGCAGGAGCGCGAGGGCTCCAGCGCCGTCGAGCGATCCGTGGAGGCCGTTGTGGCGCGTCGCGGCGACCACGGGGCCGCTCGCGCGCGCGACCACGCCCGTGACGTTGTCGCTCACGCGCAGGACCTCGGTCCAGCCGGCACCCGCGTCGTCGCTGCGGAAGACCGCCTCTTCGAGCACGGCGGCGGCGTTGGTGACGCGCACGAAGACGCGATCGGGCGTGTCGGGATCGATGGCGGCGATCTGCAGCTCCGAGCTCTCGGTCGGTAACAGCGCCGCCGTGGCGAGCGGCACCCAGCTCGTGCCGCCGTCATCGCTGCGCCACATGCGGAGCTGGCGGGCGCCCACGAACGCCGAGCCGGTCGCGTAGACCCGCATCGCGTTGGACGGCGCGACGGCGATGGTCTCGATCCAGTCGAGGTTGTCGCCCAGCGCGCCCGTTGGCTGGAACGTCAGGCCGTCGTCGATCGAGCGCAGGATCACCGCGGGCGAGACTCCCGAGCCGAGGAAGATGGTGCCGTCGGCGCCGACCGCGGTCGTCGAGGCCACGTCGGTGCCCGCGGCGCCGCCCACCGCCGTCCACGTGCACCCATCCGGCGAGCGCATGAGGCCCCCGGCGGTCGTCGCCGTGATCGCGCCCGACGAGGTCAGCTCGTACTCGGGCGCCCACGCGTCGACGACGCCGAAGCCCGCCTCGCAGCCCCAGCGCCACGTCACGCCGCCGTCGTGCGAGATCAGGAACCCGTAGGTCGTCGCGACGACCAGATCCTGCGGCGGCGTCTGCGCCGGGCGCGCGACCAGCTCGTACTGCTCGGGATACGTGTTGACGGGATGGGCGACGAATCCCACGCGGGCATCATGTCACCACCGCGAGCCGGTCGGCGGATCCAGTTTCCACAGCTCGCCGGCCCACGTGGTGACCTCGATCACCGTGAGGCCGTCGTCATCGATCGCGCCCTCGCCGCCGGTCACGTCGCCGGGTGACGTGTAGACCTCCTCGGGCTCGGGCTTGCCGGGCTGGTCGAGGCGAACGCGCACCGCCCGCTCGCCGTTCTCGCCGACGACGACCAGGAGCCAGCGCCCGTCCGGCGAGATGCCGATGTCGCCCATCGGCCTGGGCAGCACGGGACCAGGCGACTCCTTGCCCGTCACGGGATCCCACCAGTAGAGGAAGTCGAGGCCCGGCGACGCCAGCAGGACGCGCTTCAGGCGGCGGTCGACCGCGAGCGTGCGGCGCGGACGGTTGCTCGCCATCTCGACGTTCGAGCCGTCGAACGAGACGCGCATCATGCGCGGCGCGCCCGACGCGTCGTCGCGCATGAAGTAGATGGCGTCGCCGAGGATGACCGGCTCGCGGTCACCATCCTGGTCGGTGATGCGGTTGCGCGTGTTGTCGCCGCCCACGTCGGAGACGTAGATGCCCGGCTCGGCGGCGTTGCCCACCGCGTACGCGATGTACTGACCGTCGTCGGAAAACGCGAGGCCGGTGATGCGCGCCTCGCCGTGGCTCACGACCTCGCGCAGCGGGCCGGTCGCGTCACGCACCATGACGTGCGCGTTGGCCAGGCCGCCCGACACGAAGCCGAGCTGGCGATCGGGACCGAACTGCGGGTAACGCGCGTAGTCGTCCTCGACGATCGGCGTCTTCGGGTCCGGCCCGTTCGTGGCGTGGAGATGGCTGCGCGTGTTGCAGCCGGAGTAGACCAGCGTCGCGCCCGAGGGCGAGATGGCGAGCCCGCCGAACGGCTGGATGGTCTTGATGACGTCATTCGCGACGCCGGTGGTGGCGTCGACGCGCTGGAGGCCGCGCTTGGCATGCACGTAGACGTGCCGGTTGTCCGGTGACCACGCCGGGCGCGCCGACGCGACGTCCATCTCGAAGCATCGCAGCGCCGGCTGCGCCGTGGGCGTCGTGCACATGCGCGCCAGCTGGCTCTCGCCGAACACCAGCATGGCCAGCGTCCTGCCGTCCGGCGACGGGACGATCGAGTCGACGGCGAGATCGGTCTCGAGCGTCAGGAACACCTCGTCGCGCGCCGCGTCGCGCCGGCGCAACGTCGTGGCGACGCCGGGCGCGTGGAAGTACACGTCGCCGACCGGCGCGATGGGCCCGCTGGCCGGAAAGAGCCGCGTCACCGTGCCCTGGTCGAGATCGAACACGCTGGCGAAGCCCTGGTGATCGGGCGTCTGCTCGAGGAACACGATCTCGCGATCGGTGCGCCCGCGCGTCGAGCGCCACTCCCAGCCGGGCGCCGACGTGCGCCGCACGGGCGCGCCGCCCGGATGCTGGAGATCGAGCGTGTAGAGATCGACGGTGCCGTCGCGCGTGAGATCGAAGGTGAGGGTGTCCTCGTCGAGGAACGCCGGCAGGTAGGCACAGCCGCCGAGCGTCGTGAGCTGGACCGGCGTGGCCGGCGGCGTCGAGGCGTCGGTGACGGCGGCGTCCGCGCTCGTCGCCGCGGGCCCCGCCGCCGTGCGCGACCGCGCGTGGTCGCTGCCGCGGCCGGCGATCATCAGGGCGCCCACACCGATCGCCGCGGCGGCGCCGGCGCCGACCAGCACGGGGACGCGCGACCGCGCCGGTGCGAGCGCGGCGCGTGCCGCCGCGACGAAGGCGCGCGCCGACGCGGGACGTTTCTCGGGATCCGCGGCGAGCGCACCCGAGATCACCGCGTCGAGCGCGCGCGGCACGCCCGGCGACATCGCGCTCGGCGGCTGCGGTCCGCGCTCGATCTGTTCGCGCAGCGCGCCCCAGGTCGCCGCCGGGAAGGGCATCGAGCCCGTGAGCAGGTGATAGAGGACGGCGCCGAGCGCGAACACGTCGCTGCGCACGTCGGAGACGCCGCCGTCCATGAGCTCGGGCGGCGCCCAGCCGGGCGTGCCCATGCGGACGCCGTGTGCCGTGAGCGGCTCGTCGGTGCGGCCGGTCACGGGGTTCCGGGAGATGAGGGCCGGCGCCGGCGTCGTCGCCGCGTCGGGCGCGACCGTCGCCGCCATCGCGGTCTCCGAATCGTCAGGCGTCGGCGCCAGCACCTCCTGCGACGTGGTCATGCCGTCGCTGGTGCGCTTCGACAGCCCGAAGTCGAGCACCTTCACGCGCCCGGCATCGTCGAGCATCAGGTTCTGCGCCTTGAGATCGCGGTGCAGGATGCCGGCGGCGTGCGCGATCGCCACGGCGTCGGCGACCTGCGCGACCAGCTCGACCGCCTCCGGCGGTCGCAGCGGACCGCGGCGTTTCACGAGCACGTCGAAGGTCTCGCCCTCGACGTACTCCATCACGATGTAGGCGCGGTGCTCGTGATCCCCGATGTCGTGCACCGTGACGATGCCCGGGTGCTTGAGCGCCGAGGCGGCGCGCGCCTCGCGCAGCATGCGACCGCGCGCCGCGGGATCGAGGCTGCTCTCCGCAGGCAGTAGCTTCACCGCGACGAGGCGCTCGAGCCGTTCGTCGCGCGCCAGCCACACCTCTCCCATGCCACCGGCACCCAGCGCGCGCTCGACGCGGAGCGGCCCGATCCGGTCCCCCGGTTGCAGCACCCGCTCAGTCTATCAGGCTCACGTGCCCCACACCTTGGCGGGGGCCGCGGCGCGTGCGAGCAGCTCCTGCATCGCACCGTCGAGCTCGCGGGCGTCCCAGCGCGCGCCGCGATCGATCGTCGCGCCCGGGCGCCAGCCGTCCTCGACGGCGATGACACCACCCGAGACATCGAACACCCGTCCGGTGACACCGCGCGCCTGCGGGCTCGCCAGCCAGGCGACGAGGGGCGACACGTTCTCCGGCGCCATCGCGTCGAAGCCGCTCGCCGGCGCCTTCATCGCGTCGGCGAACGCGGCCTCGGTCATGCGCGTGCGCGCGGCCGGCGCGATCGCGTTGGCGGTGACACCGTAGCGGCCGAGCTCGGCCGCCTGCACGAGCGTGAGCGCGGCGATGCCGCCCTTGGCGGCGGAGTACGCGGCCTGGCCGATCGAGCCCTGGAGGCCGGCCCCCGACGTGGTGTTGATGATGCGCGCGTCGACGGTCTCGCCGCGCTTGGCGGCGTCGCGCCAGTAGGCGGCGGCGTGGCGCGCGGGCGCGAAGTGGCCCTTCAGATGGACGCGCATCACCGCGTCCCATTCGTCCTCGGCCGCGTTGGCGAACATGCGATCGCGCAGGAAGCCGGCGTTGCAGACCAGGACGTCGAGGCGGCCGAAGCTCGCGACGGCGGCGGCGATCATGCGCCCCGCGCCGGCGAAGTCGGCGACGTCGTCGCCGTTGGCGATGGCGGCGCCGCCGGCGGCCACGATCTCCGCGACCACCTCGCCAGCCGGTCCGCTACCACCGCCGGTGCCGTCGCGCTCGACGCCGAGATCGTTCACCACGACCTTCGCGCCGTGGCGCGCGAGCTCCAGCGCGTGAGCGCGGCCGAGGCCGCGGGCTCCACCGGTGACGATCGCGACACGACCCTCGAGCAAAGCAGTCATGGTTGTTCCTTCGCGCCGGCTCGCCCGCTGCGCGGGCTCGGCCGCTTCGTCGTGGGTGCTACCCCGGGCTCGCTTCGCTCGCGGCCCCACTCCTCGCGGCTGGCGCTCATGGTTGTTCCTTCGCGCCGGCTCGCCCGCTGCGCGGGCTCGGCCGCTTCGTCGTGGGTGCTACCCCGGGCTCGCTTCGCTCGCGGCCCCACTCCTCGCGGCTGGCGCTCATGGCCGACGCCATATATCACGCTTGTACGGCAGATTGAAACATGTTCTATTTTGCGCCGTGAGGTTCGCGTTCACCGAGGAGCAGGACGAGCTGCGCAGGAGCGTGCGGCGCGTCCTCGATGCCGCCGGCGGCATCGCGGCGGCGCGGCGGGCGGCGCAGGCCCCCGAGGTCCGCGGCGCGAGCAGCGGTAACGGCGGCCACGACGCCACGCTGTGGAAGACGCTCGCGCGTGAGCTCGGCCTCGCCGGGCTCGCGGTGCCCGAGCGCCACGGCGGCGCGGGGCTCGGCTGGGTCGAGGTGATCGGCGTGATGGAGGAGATGGGGCGGACGCTGGCGCCGGTGCCGTTCCTGTCCTCGTCGGTGCTCGCCACCGCGGCCTTGTTGAGCTGCGGCACGGAGGATCAGCAGGCCGCGATCCTGCCGCCGCTCGCGCGCGGTGACGTGACCGCGACGCTCGCGTGGCTCGAGGTCGGCGGTCACGCCGACCCCGCGTCGATCACGACGACGGCGCGCCCCGCCCCGGGCGGCCACGTGCTGCTCGACGGTCGCAAGCGCTTCGTCCTCGACGGTCACGCGGCCGATCTGCTGCTCGTGGTCGCGCGCGATCCGGGCACGACCGGCGCCAGCGGCCTCGCTTTGTACGAGGTGCCGGCGGGCGCGTCGGGCCTGCGCCGTCATCGGCTGCCCACGATGGACGCGACGCGCGCGCTCGCCGAGGTCGTCCTCTCCGACGTCCGCGTGCCGGCCGCGTCGCGTCTCGGAGATGCGTCGTCCTCCACCGGCGGCTGGCCGGCGATCGCGCGCGCGCTCGCCCGCGGCCACGTTGCGCTCGCCGCCGAGCAGGTCGGCGGTGCGCAGCGGTGCCTCGATCTCGGCGTCGAGTACGCCAAGGTCCGCCACCAGTTCGGTCGCCCGATCGGATCGTTCCAGGCCATCCAGCACAACCTCGCCGAGCTGTTCGTGCTCGTCGAGTCGGCGCGCTCGGCCGCGTATTACGCGGGCTGGGCCGCCGATCACGCGACCGACGACGAGGCCGACGAGACCGCCGCCTGCGCGGCCGCGTTCTGCGCCGACGCCTTCTTCCATTGCGCCGCGGAGACCATCCAGGTGCACGGTGGCATCGGCTTCACCTGGGAGCACGACGCGCACCTCTACTTCAAGCGCGCGCGCGCCGGCAAGACGCTGCTCGGGACGCCGGCCGACCATCGCGAGTCCATCGCGCGCCGGATCTTCGAGGAGACCCGCTGATGCAGCTCCGCTTCTCACCCGAGGACGAAGCCTTCCGCGCCGAGGTGCGGCGCTGGCTCGAGCAGCGGCTCGACGGACCGTTCCGCCACCTGCGCGGTCGCGGTGGCCCCGGACGCGAGCACGAGGTCGTCGACGAGCGGCGCGAATGGGAGAAGGAGCTCGGCGCCGCCGGGTGGATCGGCCTCGGCTGGCCCGCCGCCGCCGGCGGCAAGGGCGCGCCGCTTTTGCGCCAGGTCATCTTCCACGAGGAGTACGCGCGCGCGCGGGCGCCCGGCCGCCTCGGCCACATCGGCGAGTACCTGCTCGCGCCCACCATCGCCGCGCTCGGCACACCCGCGCAGCAGCAGAAGTTCCTGCCGCCCATCGCGCGCGGCGAGCAGCTGTGGTGCCAGGGCTACTCCGAGCCCGGCGCGGGCAGCGACCTCGCCGGCGTGACCACGCGCGCCGAGCTGGTCGGACACACGTGGCGCATCACCGGTCAAAAGATCTGGACGTCGCACGCGCACCTCGCCGACTGGTGCTTCGTGCTGTGCCGCACCAGCACCAGCGCGAAGCGGCACGAGGGCCTGTCGTACCTGCTGGTGCCGATGCGCCAGGACGGCATCAGCGTCCGGCCCATCCGGCAGCTCACCGGCACCGCCGAGTTCTGCGAGGTGTTCTTCGACGGGGCGCGCACGCCCGAGGACCACGTCATCGGCGCCGTCGGCGACGGCTGGAAGGTCGCGATGGCGACCCTCGCGTTCGAGCGTGGCGCGTCGACGCTCGGCCAGCAGATCGGCTTCGCCGCCGAGCTCGACGCCATCGTCGAGGCCGCCCGCCGTCGCGGCGCCGACCGCGATCCCCAGCTCCGCCAGCGCCTGGCCGACGCCTGGATCGGCCTGCGGGTGATGCGCTGGAACGCGCTGCGCGTGCTCGGTCACGGCGAGGGTGGTGAGCTGCCGCGCGAGGCGCTCGGCAGC
>DATLEB010000314.1:0-34272 GCA_035525615.1 Kofleriaceae bacterium
GTCGGCAACGCGGTCAAGATCGGCCTCGGGACGACGCTGGTCGGCCTCGGAATCGGGGCGATCGCCCTGATCTACGACTTCTTCACCACGCCGTTTCTGGGTGAGAGCACCAGCAAGGGGCGCCTGCTGCGTCTCCGCGGCAAGGCGCGCTTGCCCGACGTGACGCCGGGCAGGGGCTGGGCCGACGACGCGACCCCACGCGTGGCGCACCTGACCGCCGCGGAACGGCGGACGCTCGCAGACGCGTGGCTGCTCTCCGCGCGCATGGAGCACGCCTCGATCCCGGCGTTCGCGCAGCTGAGCCTGCACCTCGCCGCGCTCGGCGCGCCCAGCGACCTCGTCGAGCGGACGCACACGGCCGCGCTCGACGAGCTCCGTCACGCGCGCCGCTGCTTCGCGATGGCGAACGCGTACGCCGGCACTTCCTACACGGCCGGCCCGATCGTCGAGCTCGCGACCCCCGATCGCACGACACCCATCGACCACGTCCGTCTCGCCGTCGGCTCGCTCGTCGACGGCTGTCTCGCCGAGGGCATCGCCTCCGACGTCGCCGCGCTCGGCGCCGGCCGCGCCGAGGACCCCGTGGTCCGCGACACGCTCGCGATGATCGCCGCCGACGAGGCGCAACACGCCGAGCTCGCCTGGTCGGTCCTCGCCTGGTGCCTCGACACCAACTCCGCCCACGTCCACGCCGCCGTCTCCGCCCGCGCGCAGCGCCTCTCCGACGAGCTCGCTCCCCGCGTCCCCGACTTCACCGGCGTCGACCGCCTCGCCGCCCACGGCCTCTTCGATCAAGCCACGCTCGACACCATCGCGCGCGCCCGCATCACCGCCGTCTCCACCCGCGTCACGTCACTCCTTTCACCAGCTCGTCTCGCCGCCTGACCCAGCGAGGTTGCGAATTCTCCGTCGAGGTCTTCCCGCGGCGAGGCGAGGAAGCCCGATAGCGAGGCGACGGTGGGGCCCCGAGCCGGAGCGACCGACTGGTCGCGAGGACGCAGGGGGGGACCGGCAACGATGCTAGCGGGCTCCGCAGCCGCCGCCCCCGAGGCAAGCACCACCGGTGGCCAGGGACCGGCGACGACGGCAGCGGGCTCCGCAGCCGCCGCCCCCGAGGCATGCACAGGTCAGTGGCTGCCGCCGTAGGTGTAGCGGAGAAAGAACCGGCCCTCGACGCCCTGGAGCGCGTCGAACTGCGGAAGCATCCAGTACGTCGCGGCGAAGCCGAAGGCGTAGTGGCGGTTCTGGAGCTGGTACTCGAGGCCTCCGCCGCCGGCGAACGCGATGGTGAAGCGCTCGCCCGGGTCGAGGATCATCACCTTGCCGAGCACGTTCGACGAGATGTACGCCGCGCCCGCGCCGCCCTCGGCGAAGAACGCGAGCGAGTCGTAGCGGAATCCGAGGCGCGCGTCGCCGCGGCCCTGGTACAGCTGGTACCACTCGCCCTCGGGCGGCGCCGGGACCGTCGCCTCGTGGCTCGCCGTCGAGAGCGCGACGCCCACCGACAGCCACGAGAACAGGTCGTAGCCGACGCGCAGGTCGACGGTCGGCCCGATCGCCGACCAGTTGCGCGCCGTCGCGAGATGGCCGGTCGCGCCGATACCGGCTTCGGCGTAGACGCCGGTCGATGCCGGTCGGTCCGCATGCGCCACGCCGCTCATCGCGCCGAGACCCGCGAACGCGAGAACTGGGAGGGCTCCCCGCACTACCGCTCGATCATACACACGCCCCGGTCACTCCGGTGGCGGCGGCGGCACGAACATCGCCGGGTTCCACGTCACGATCTCACCCGCCGGCGCGGCCAGACCCTCCTCGTGGAGGATGTTGCGGTGGTCGCGGATGCGGATGCCGTACTCGAGCACCATGTGGCGGTCCGCCTCGAAGATGATCTCGAAGCGGATCAGCTGCGGCAGGTCGGCGAGCGGAACCATCATGCCCATGACCGCGACGCCGGGGTCTTCCTCGTTGATGGTGAGCATCGCGGCGAACGGGTTCACCATGCCGCGCGTGATCTGCTCGAGGTCGACCGACGCCTCGTGGAGCTGGTCCTCGCGGAACACGCCGTCGCGCGTGCCGTTCTCGGCGATGCGCAGCGGCACGTCGCCCATGAGCGGCGGCGGCTCCTCGTCCTCCTCGGGATCGATCACGAACTCGGTCGGCACGTAGTACCAGAACTCGTTGCCGCCGTTCACCGAGATGCGGGCCTCGCCCTCGCTGCCGGCGAGGTTCTTGATGCTCCACTCGATGGACACGTCGAAGTCGCCGTTGCGCACGTACGCGAGCAAGGCCGGGTCGACTCCGATCTCCATCGCGCGCGCGACGCGCTCCTCGGCGTCCTCCATGCTCTCCGGCTGCACCGGCAGATCGACGGTCACCGTACCGGTGAACACGTCGCTACCCTCGACGCCGACCTCGATCGAGCTCGGGCCGGGGAGGTACTGCGGATCTTCGAGGCAGGCCACGAGGCCCGCGGCGCTGACGAATGCGAAGGCTAGCGTGATGAAGCGCATGATCGACTCCTCGGTTTTCATCCCTGGGAGAAGATGAACGGATAGTTCACGACGCCGCCGCCCTTGGCGGGAAACTTGAGCTTCATGATCTGCCGGACGACGCAGTCGTTGACGGCCGCGTTCTGGAGCGAGCTCTTGCCGTTGTCGGGCGCGGCCTTGGTGACGTCGCCGCCGGGGTTGATCGAGAACTTCACGACCAGCTTGCCGCCCAGCCCCTTCTGCTTGTCGAGCTCCTTCTGGTAGCAGGCCTTGATCAGGCCGGCGCGCGACTTCACGACCTTGTCGATCTCTTCCTTGGTGAGACCGCCGAAGTCGCCCGACGCGTTGCCGGTGCCGACCACCGCCACTTCCTTCACGCCGGAGCCGGTGCCGCCCGTGCCCTTGGGCGCGCGCGTCTCTCCGGTGTCGATCTTGCCCTGCGAGACGAAGTCGCCCTCGACGCTGCCACCACCGCCCGAGCCGGTGCCCTTGCTGCCGCGCGTGGTGCCGGTGCCGCCGAGCTCGTCGCCGACGCCGGTGCCGGTGCCCTTGCCGTAACCCATGCCGCCCTTCTGCGTCTTTCCGGGGAGACCGGTGAACTTGCCGAGCGACGTGCGCACGTCGGCCTGGATGATGTTGTCGATCACCGCGCGGTTCTTCTCGGTCATGAACGCGACCTTGGGCGGCGGCGGTGGCGCGTCGGGCGGGACGTCGAGCGCGTTCTCGTCGCGCGCGCGCGGCTTCTCGCCCTTGCCGCCGCTCTTGCCCTCGGCGCCCTTGGTCGCCGAGCTCACGTTCTTCTTCTGGCCCGCTTCCGACGCCGCCGGCTGCGCCGGCCCGACGTTCTTGGGCGGATCCTTCTTCTCCGGTTCGGGCGGCGCGTTGATGCGGTTGATGAGGAACGCGCCGGTGAGGCGCTTCGAGCCGGGATAGACGAACGGGTTCACGCCCTCGTCGAACTTGTACGTCACCAGCACGAGGACGGTGTGCAGGAGCAGCGAGAACGCGAGCGCCGGGATGAGCAGCTCCCAGCTCGTGGTGCGCGACGGCAGCGGCACCTGCATCGGCACGAACTGGAAGAAGAGCTGATGGGCGCCGCTCTCGTCGAGATCGATCACGCCCCAGTCGCGACCGCCGATCGGCGTGGCGCGGAACGAGCCGGCGGCGCCGGTGTCGTCGCCGCCTTCGCCGCCGCGGCGCACGAAGTCGTTCACGTCGCGCTGCTTGCCGTCGATGGAGATCGTGCCCCGCATCCGATCGCCGAGCGTCAGCAGGTAGCCGCGGTTGCCGGGACGGATGATCGCGAAGTCGGCGGGCAGCGAGAGGTCGGGGATGACGAACGTCGCGCGGCCGGTGGCGCCGAGCGTCACCGAGCCGGGCGTGGTGAGGACGTGATCGGCCATCACCTCGCCGTGCCACACGAGCGAGGTGCGCAGCTGCACGGCGCCCGCGACGACGCCGCCGCCTGCGCCCGACGTTTCGCTCGCGGTACTCAAAGCGGCCCCTCGTCGACCGAGCGGACCATCTCGGGAATGAACGAGCGACGCTCGAGCGACGCGCGCTCCAGCTCCTCGGTGGCGCGATCGAGGAAGTAGAGGAGCTGCGGCGTGCGCAGCCGTCCGGAGATGTCGAGGCCGGTGAAGTCGAACACCTTGGGCTTGCCCTTCTGGGCGCCCGCGTTGGCGCCTCCGGGCTGTTCGACCTCGGTCGGCGGCGGCTTCTTGGCGGGTTGCGCCGCCACGGGCGCTGCCGCGAGGAGGAGGACGAGCACACATCCCCACACGCTCCAAGCGGAATGGGGGCGAGGAGCCACGGGCCGGGGGTGGTTGCCCCCTCGAGTCTGGGTGGTGTTCGTCATCAAATGCCCAGCTCCTTTCGCTTCTGCTCCGCAGCTTGGCGCTTGGGATGGGCGGTCCCTGCGTCTTGCAGGAAGCGCTCCAGGTCCACCTTGGCCCCCGCGGTGTCTTCGAGGAAGTCTGACTTGAGGACCGCCAGATTCCACAACGCATCACCACGGGCGCGGGATTTACGCGGCGCCTTGTCGATCACCATCTCGAACTTCTTCTTGGCGTTCGCGTTCTCCTTGAGCCCGCGCCACGCGACGCCGAGCGAGACGTGCGCGGCCCAGTCTTCGGGCGCCTTCTGGAGGATGGTCTCGAGCTCCTGCTTGGCGCGCGTGTAGTCGCCGGCGTCGAGCAGCACCGACGCCTTGTTGAAGCGCGCGTCGATGTAGCTGGGATCGAGCGAGGTCGCGTAGTCGAAGCGATCGAACGCCTCCTGCGCCTTGCCTTGCTTCAGGTAGAGGAGGGCGAGCGCGTTGTACGCGGTGGGATCCTTGGCGTCGAGCTCGATGGCGCGGCCGATGAGGAGCACCGCGAGGTCGTCACGGTTCTGCGCCATGTAGATGTTGCACAGCTCGATGTAGACGCGCGCGTTGGCGCCCGACACGCGCAATGTGTCGCGCAGGACCTCGACCGCGCCCTCGAAGTCCTTGTTGTCGCGGAGCAGGGAAGCGAGCCGCGCAGCGGCGTCGCGGCGCAGCGGATCGTCCTCGGCGGTCTCGCGCAGCGTGGCCTCGTAGTCGGCGCGCGCTTCCTTCACGCGGCCGAGGCGGCGCATGCTCTCGGCGCGCGCGAGGCGCGTCGGTGCGTGCGCCGGGTTGACGCCGAGCGCCTTGTCGAACGCGGCGACCGCGCCGTCGTCGTCGCCGTCCTGCGCGCGCAGCACGCCGAGGTCGTGATAGCCCTCCCACAGCTTGCCGTCGATCGCGACCGCCGCTTCGAAGCGGGCGCGCGCCGTCTCGACGGACTCGGGGCCGCCCAGGCGCAGCGCGCGCAGCGCGGCCTCGAACTCGCGGCGCGCCTGCGGCTTCACCGGGTCGAGCTTGGGCGCCTCGCGCGGGCCGGTGGACTTCACGTTGCGCTTGCCGGCGCCGCCGCCGCACGCGGCCACGAAGAGCGCCATCATCACTGCAAGCAGCGCCTTCATCGGTCGATCTCCTCGACCATGTCGACCTTGAGCGGGCGATCGCCGGTGCGCACCTCGCTGCGCGACTCGCGCTCGGGCGGGTACTGCTGCGACGAGAGGCGGCCGAGCGCCTCGCGGATCTTCTTCGTGTACGAGTCGTACACCTGCATCTGGATCGCCTTCTGGTAGCCGGTCGAGAACAGCTCGATCGAGACCTCCTCGATCTCGATGACCGTCGAGTCGAGCGCCTCGCGATATGCCGTGGCCTCGGCCTCGGTGAGCCCGCCCGGCGTGGGCGCGGTGCGCATCGCCTCGGCGAAGCTCTCGTAGATCTGGCCGACGCGGTAGAGCGACGCGGTCGCCCACTTGAGGTCGTTGTAGTCGACCACCGAGAGATACACGCCGCGCGCCCTGGCGAGCAGGTCGCTCTTCTTCTTGAGCGTCTTCTCGAGGAGCTTGGGCTTCACGTCGAGCGAGACCTTCTCGTACTCCTTGAAGACCAGCTCGCCCTGGAGGTATCGCGCCTCGGCGGCCCAGGTCTGCGCGGCGGCCTTGTCCTTGCCGTCGAGCTTCTTGAACACCTTGAGCGCGTCGTCGAGCTCGCCGGCCGCGCGCTTCTCCTGCCCGAGCCGCAAGGACGTGCGCGCGGCGCGGACGTGCGCCTCGATCACGCGGCGCGGGACGTCGCGGTGCTTGGCCGCGTAGTCGCGGAACGCCTTGTCGGCGCGGCCGTCGTCGCCGGCGTCCTCGTAGACCACGCCGATGCGGAACGCGACCTCGGCCGCGTCTTTGCGCGTCGAATAGCGCCTGGTGTAGTCCTGGTAGTGCTTGATGGCCTGCTCGTGCTGGCCCAGCGCCTGGCGCAGGACGCCGGCGTTGTAGACCGCGTCGGCGGCGTTCTTGCTCGACGGGAAGTCCTTGATGACGACCTCGTACGCCGCGGCGGCGCGATCGAAGTACGCGACGCGCTCGTAGACCTGGCCGGCGGCGAACGCCGACTTCTCGGCCTCGGGCGCGTCCTTGTACTTCTGCGCCAGCTCGAGATAGACGTCGGCGGCCTTCTCGGGGAGCTTGGCCTTCTCGTACATCACGCCGGCGTTCATCATCTTCTCCGCCGCCTGCTTGTGCTTGGGGAACTCCTTGGGCACGCGCAGGTAGAAGCCGGCGGCCTGCTCGTACTTGCCCGCCTCGGCGTACTTGTCGCCGCTCTTGCCGATCGACTCGATGATGAGGCGATCGAGGCGGTCCTGCTGATCCTTGCCGGCGAACGCCTTGGCGGTCTTCAGCTTGCGCGCCCAGGTCTCGATGTTCTCGAAGTCCTGCGCCTTGTTGAGCGCGGCGAGGATGCGGTCACCGGCGGGGCCGGCGTCGGCGTGGTCGGGATACTTGGTGACGATGAGGCCGAAGCGCTTGATGGCCTCGTCGTAGTTCCCGTAGTCGTAGAAGAGCTGGCCGTTGCGGAAGATGACCGAGACCAGCTCGCTGTCGGCGGGGAAGAGCGTGGCGTAGAGGTCGATCGCCTCCGCGAACTTCTTGTCGACCTCGCCGAGCTCGCGCCGGCCGGCGGTGTCCGCGGGGCGCGCGCGCTCGAACGCGTTCATGGCCGCGAGCAGCGCGTCCTTGTGGTACTTGCCGACCGGCGCGGTCTTGCCGACGGCGAGGAACTCGTCGCCGGCCTCCTCGAGGCGGAACAGCTTGAAGTAGAGGATCTGCGCGCGCAGGAAGCGCACCTCGCCGGCGTCGGGGCGATCGGCGAACGCGTTCAGGTAGAGCTGGTAGCCGGCGGCGGTCTGGCTGTACGGCTGCGTGAGCCCGTTCTTCTCGAGGAACGCCTTGTACGTTCGCTCCCAGCCCGGCTCGTCGGCGGGCCTGAGCTCCTTGGGCCGCTTCGGCGGCTTCGACGCCTTCTCGCGCCCCTGCGCGTCCGCGTGCAGGTTCTTCACGGTGGAGCGCAGGAGCTCCTCGGTCGCGGTGAGCGAGCGCTCGAGGCCGTCGCGATTGCGCTGCTCCTTGGCCCAGTCGGTCCTGGGACCGTAGGTCTCGACCAGCACCTTCGACGCGTTGAGCAGCTCGGGCGTGTCGAGGGCGCTGGCCCAGGTCTCGACGACGCGGCGCTGCCACACCGCGGCCTGGAGCGACGTCGGCTCGGCCGCGATGAGGAAGTTGAAGGTGTCGACGGCGCGCCCGTACTCGGCCTGGCCGACGTACGCGTCGGCGACCTTGATGAGGACGTCGCGCGAATAGCGCTCGCCGCCGATCGACGCGAGGAAGTCGAAGACCTCCTTGGCGCTGATGGCGCGATCCTCGGTGAACACGATGACGAGGTAGTCGAGCGCCTCGTCGCGCAAGCCGGCGCGGCGGCGGCGCTGCGCGGCGGTGCCCGCGCGCTCGGCCTCGACGGCGAGGTCGAGCACTTCCTTGAAGCGCTTCGCCGCGCTGTCGGTGTCGCCGAGCTTCCAGTCGCACCACGCGGTCTTGAACATCGCGAGGTCGTAGGTCGCGGCGTTCTTGTCGGTGAGGACGTTCTTGTACGCGTCGCGCGCTTCTTCCCACTTGCCGGTGTTGAAGTGGTGCTCGCCGACCATCATCCACGCGTCGCCGAAGAGCGGCGACGACGGGAAGCGCTCGATGACCTCCTGGAAGCGGGCCATCGCCTCGTCCTCGCGGCCGTCTTCCTTGGCGGCGAACCCGACGAGGTAGAGGACGAGATCGGCGCGCCGGAAGTCGGGGTGGTCCTTGAGGAGGGTCTTGTAGAGGCCTTCCGCCTCGACCAGATCGATGCGCGGCTCGACCGGCGCCTTCTGGCACTTGTCGGCTTCGACCTTGCACCGCTCGAGCGCGCGCTCGTACTTGTCCATGTTGACGAGGTACACGCGGCGCGAGTCCTCCCAGAGGAGCTCGGCGAGCTTGAACATGCCGTCGGCGCGCGCCGAGCCCTCGGGCTTGCCGGCGAGGAACTCGCGCAAGAGCGAGATGGCCTCGACGCGCTTGGCGTCGCGCTGCTTGACGGTCGCGTTGAGCATCTTCTCGAGCTCGGGCGCGAGGACCGGCGCCTCGGGCACGGGCGGGCGCTTGCGCAGGTAGAGCTCCGACGCGGGGCCGCGGTCGAGGTTGACCTCGGCCATCTGCGCGGCCGCCGGGGCGGCGAGCAACGCGACGGCGCACCACGCGCGGCCGAAGGCGCGGAAGACCTGTTTGGCGCTCACCGGAACCCCTCGTATTCGTCGTGCCAGTACTCGCCCTCGAACGGCCAGAACTCCTCGTCGTCGCCGATGAGCCCCTGCTCCCAGAGCTTGCCGTGCAGCTCGGCCGGGAAGCGGCCGGCGGCGAGGTCCTGCACCTTGATGTCGAGGGCGCGCTTCTGGCCGATGACGGCGTCGACCTTTCCGAGCCGCGCCTTGTCGAGGACCTTCTTGGTGTCGCGGTACAGCTGGTCGACCATGCGTTGCGAGAGCACCTCGCTCTCCCGCTCGAGCTTGTCGAGCAGCTCCTGCGAGCTGCGCTCGAGGCGGCGCACGGCGACCACGTCGGCGTCGAGGAGCGGACGGATGCCGGCCGGCGCCTCGGCGGTGAGCGCGGCGTCGGCCTGGTCGGAGAGCGCGCGGGCGCGGAGGCGCGCGGCGTTCACGCGCTTCTCGAGATCGGCGAGGCGCTCGGCCTCCTCGGCGGCGACGTCCGCGGGCACCGTGCCGCTGCGCTTGCCGCGCGCGATCTCGCGGCGGGCGCGTTCGACCTCGTCCGAAAGCCGGACGAGATCGAGCTCGATGGCGGCGGCGTCGACGGCGTCGTCCTGCGCCAGCGACGTCTCGCCCGAGACGGCGCCGACCTTCTGGCCGCGGGTCTGCTTGGCCAGCCCGGACCACATGCGCACGATGCCCGGCGCCTCGCCGGCCGAGCGGCGCATGCCGGTGACGGCGTCGTGGAGGCGCAGGAACGCGGGATCGAGGCGGAGCAGGCCGAGCACGCGCGCGGTCACGTCAGCCTTGGCGCCGCCCTCGGCGCGCTTGCCCTCGGACTCGATGCGCCAGCGCTCCATGGCGCGGCGGAAGAGCTCGCCGCGCGCGTCGGGATCCTTCCGGATGCGATCGAGCTCGGCGACCACGGGCGTGAGCTCGGCGATGATCGTGTCGTAGTGCTTGCGCGAGTCGTCGAACTTGCAGTCGGCGAGCTCGACGTAACCGGCGAGGAGGCCGGCCTCGGGCCAGACCGGGCTGTTGGGAAAGGTCTTGTCGAGCTCGGCGGTGAGGTCGCGCGCCGTGGCGAGCTCGCGCTTCTGGTACATCGACCACGCCGCCTCGAAGAGCGCGTCGGGCAGGTGCACCGAATCCTCGGGGATCTGGAAGTAGTGGTAGTAGGCGTCCTCGTACTCGTTCATCTCGTGCGCGAGGCGGCCGAGGCCGAGGCGCGCGAGGTCCTTGATCGTGAAGTAGCGCTCGTCGACGACGAAGGTGAAGCGATCGTCGTCGGGCGTGTCGGCGATCTCGCACATCGCCGCGGCGGCGTCCTTCCACTCGCCCTTGCGCGTGCGGATGACGCCGCGCAGGTAGAGCGCCGACGAGTAGAGCCGGCTCTTCTTCGAGATCTGGGCGAACGCGCCCTCGGCGGCGGTGAAGTCGCCGGCGACGTAGGCGGCGCGGCCGCGCAGGTACGCGCGCTCGCCGGCGACGTTGGGCGTCACGGTCGCGCCCTTGAGGTCGGTCGACTCGATGCGCGCCAGCGTGCCCGCGAAGTCGCGGGTCTCGATCGCGATGTCGACGGCGCGGCGGTGGGCCGGGCCGTAATACGCGGCCTCCGAGCCGCGCCGGAGCACGCGCTCGAACGCGTCGAGCGCGCCGCCCGTGGCGCCGGACTGGTGCAGCGCGACGCCGAGGTAGTACTCGGCGTTCTGGTACTCGACGAAGTCCGAGAAGTCGGCGTAGCGCGGCGATTCGACGATCGTGTAGAGCGCGACCGCGGCGTCGCTGGACGCGCCCTCGCGCAGGAGCTGCTCGGCGGCGTCGAGCTCGCGCTCGAGCGTCTCCTGGCTTCCCGTCGACGCGTCGACGAGCCCGAGCTTCTCGAGCTCGGTGAAGTACGTGGCCGTCGGCCCGGCCTTCTCCTGCGCGTGGGCCACGCCCGCGCAAAGGAGGATGGCCGCGATCGTGACCTTACTTCGCACGGGCCGTTTTCTTCCCCTCGGCGGCGGCGCGCGCCATCGTGCGCACGTCGACGTCGATGCCGAGGCGGTAGCCGCCCTTCTCCTTGCGCTTCCACTCGTACGCGATGTCGCCTCCGTCGGAGGCCTTGGCGATCACCGCGAGGTCCTTGCCCGCGATGGCCTGCACCACGATGGTCGCCTCGGTCGCCGACGTGAAGCGCTCGTCGTCCTTGCCGACGGTCTCGACGCGGAAGGTGAGGACGTGGCGTCCCGGCGCGATCCAGCCGTCGAAGCGCACGGCGTCGTCGCTGGCGATCTTGCCGCCGGTGTCGTCGTAGACGCTGGCGCCGTCGAGGCGCACGATGGCGCGCGTGACCCCGTAGAAGCGGCCGGTGGTGAACGCGAGCTTCACCTGGATGCGCGTCGAGAACACCGCCGACGCGACGGTCGCGGCGCGCGCCCGCGACTCGAACAGCTCGTCGCGCAGCTTCAGGTACTCCTGGCGCAACGAATCGACGTCGACGTCCGCGCTCGGCGCCTCGGGCACCGGCGAGGTCGGCGTCGGCGGCGGCGTGGGCTGCGCCGGCGCGCTCGGGCCGGGCGGCTCGCTCTTCATCGCGGCGCCCTCGCCGGGCGCAACGCCGCCGTCGGGCACGTCGGGCGGCTCGGCCGCTTCGTCGGCGGGCTTGGTCTCTTCCGCGGGCGGCTTCTTCTTGGGCGGCACCTTGCGCTTGCGACGCGCGTCGGCATCACCGAGGGGAAGCAGCAGCACGCCGACCAGGGCGCCGAGGGCGACAGTAGATGCAACGAGGCTGCGCATGGCGACTCCGTGTCAGTTGCGGAACGGCAGGAACAGCGAAAAACCGAGCGTCACCGACGCGTCGTTCACCAGGAAGCGCTCGTCCAGCAGCTCCTGACGGAAGACGCGGTTGCGGGCGTCGATGCGGAAGGCGACGGCTCGGCCCGCGAAGAGCTTGAAGCCCAAGCCTGCCACACCCATCGCGCCGCGGCTGGTCAACGAGTCGACGACCCCGACGCCGAGATCGAGGTGCACGTCGAAGTGGGCGATGCTGCCACCCAGGCGCAGCTTGCCGTAGACCGGGCTCCACAGGAGCGCCGACTCGGCGTAGATGACGCGCGCGAAGTCGTCCTCGAGCACCTCGCCGCGCTGGTCCTCGATCGCGCGGATCACGTCGGCGTTGGCGTGGGTCATGCCGCCGCCGAACTCGACCGCGGTCTGATCGGTCATGTGATAGGTGTACGAGCCGCCGACGATCCACGTGCCGCTGAACAGGTCGGACGCGTAGTAGCCGCCGGTGGCCGACATCTCGTGGCGCGACTGCTTCACGAAGAGGCGATCGACGGCGCCGCGGCGGCGGCGCTTCACGGCGAGCTTCTCGGCGATCGCCTGGTCGATGCACATCTCGGTGGTGCCGAGCTCGTCCTTGGATTCCTCCGCATGGGCAGGAATCGCGGCCAGGAGCACGAGGAGGATGGCGATGGTCCTCATAGCGGCGTCGGGATCCAGAGCGACAGCCCGAAGGTCGCCATGAGGTTGTTGGTGAAGCGCGTCTCGGCCACCGCCTCCTGCACCGCCATCACGTCGCGCGCCTCGAAGCGCAGCGTCAGCACGCCGGTCGTGAACAGCTCGAGCGCGACGCCCGCGTCGAAGG
This sequence comes from Kofleriaceae bacterium, assembly GCA_035525615.1. Classification (GTDB taxonomy): domain Bacteria; phylum Myxococcota_A; class Polyangia; order Haliangiales; family Haliangiaceae; genus UBA2376. The sequence continues at coordinate 12,267 of DATLEB010000314.1, forward strand.
TCACGCCCTGCACGCTGTCGTGGAAGAGGCGGCCACCGCCGGCGAAGACCTGGATGTCGCCGTGCGTGATGCCGTCGCCGATCTTCATCTTGGTGTGGATCGGGGACCACACCAGGTTGCCGAGCGGCAGGTAGCCCAGGCCGTTCTCGAAGCGATCGTCGCCGAAGAACTCGGCGAGCGGCGAGTCGAGGTCGAGCGCGATCGGCGTGACCTGGAAGCCGAGCTCGAGGCCGAGGTCCTCGGTGAACCAGAAGGTGAGGGCGCCACCGCCGACCCACGACGACGACGTGATGTCGCCGGCGTAGAGGCCTCCGCGCGCGGTCAGCTGCAGCTTCTTGTTCTTGAGGAAGTCGCGCTTCTGCACGCCTCGCGGCTTCAGCTCGCGACCGAGCTCGTCCTTGATGGTGGAGTCGAGACACGACGGCAAAGGCGCATCGGATGGTTTCGGTTGTGCCTGGGCGAGAGAGCCCAGACCGCAAACCATCACGAGCGACGCGATTCCGGCGATCGCGAAGCTGCCCCGGGAGGATCGCAGCACTGAATACGAGGGTATCGCGCCCTTTGCGGCGGGGTCAACGCAACCGGCCGCGTGGTACCATGGCCGCGATGGATGTCCTGGGCGGAACGAGGATCCGCCGCGAGGCCAAGCCCGCGACCGTCAACCTGCGCCGCTGCAAGCTGGTCGTCACCAAGGGAGCGCAGCGCGGGACCGAGTTCGTCATCGGCGGTGACGTCATCCGCGTTGGTAAGGCCACCGAGAACGATCTCGTCATCGCCGACGAGACCGTGTCGCGCGTTCACTTCGAGATCGTCCGCGACGGCAAGGGCTACCTCGTCCGCGACCTCAACTCGACCAACGGCACGTTCCTGGACGGGGCCGAGATCAAGGAGGCCTACATCCGCGCCGGCTCGGTGGTGGGCGCGGGGGCGATCGAGCTCAAATTCACGCCGTTCGAGGAGCGCATCGAGATCCTCCCGTCCGAGAAGGAGGTGCTGGGCGAGATGGTGGGGCGGTCGACGGCGATGCGGGAGATCTTCGGGCTCATCGAGCGCATCGCCCCGACCGACGCGACCGTGCTGATCGAGGGCGAGACCGGCACCGGCAAGGACATGGTCGCGCGCACGCTGCACCAGCTGTCGAAGCGGGCGGCGGCGCCGTTCATCGTCGTCGATTGCGGCGCGGTGGCGGGCACGCTCATCGAGAGCGAGCTGTTCGGTCACGAGAAGGGCTCGTTCACGGGCGCGGTGGCGGCGCGGCAGGGCGCGTTCGAGCTGGCCTCGGGCGGCACCGTGTTCCTCGACGAGCTCGGGGAGCTGTCGCTCGATCTCCAGCCCAAGCTCCTGCGCGTGCTCGAGCAGCGCGAGCTGCGGCGGGTGGGCGGCTCGAAGACGTTGAAGGTCGACCTGCGCGTGATCGCGGCGACCCGCAAGGACCTGCGCAACGAGGTCGAGAAGGGCAAGTTCCGCGAGGACCTCTACTTCCGGTTGAACGTCGTGCCGATCACGGCACCGTCGTTGCGCGACCGGCGCGAGGACATCCCGCTGCTCCTCGATCACTTCCTGACACGGATGTCGCCGGCCGGCACGACGCCGCCCAACCTCTCGGAGGCGACGCGCGCGGCGCTCTACGCCCACGACTGGCCGGGCAACGTGCGCGAGCTGCGCAACGTCATCGAGCGCGCGCTGGCGCTGGGGACCGATCCCAGCGCGATGGTCGCGCCCCTCGGCGCGGAGCCGTTCGCGCGCCACGGCCACAACGCGGCGGCGGCGAGCTCGTCGGGCGGCGGGGACATGGAGTTCCAGGGCGGGATGTCGTTTCGCGACACCAAGGAGAAGTGGAACGAGGTGTTCGAGCGGCGCTACCTGACGTGGCTGCTCAAGCGCGCGGAGGGCAACATCTCGAAGGCGGCGCGCGACGCCGACATGGATCGCAAGTACCTCCACAAGCTGCTGCGGAAGTACGAGATCGACGCCGGCGACGTGGGCGAGGACTGACCGAGGGAGCGCGTCATGGCCGGCGGCGACGACCAGGAATCGACGACGACCAGCCCGGGAGACAGGCGCGCCGGGCGGGCGCGTGTGCGCCAGATCGCGCTGGTCCACAGCGCCGATGGCACGACGACGCGGGTGACGCTCGCGTCGCCGGCGCCGGTCGTCGTCGGGCGCGAGCCGGGGCCGAGCGGGCTGGCGATCGGCGACCGCGAGATCTCGCGGAAGCATGCCGTCTTCGAGCCCGACGGCGCCGGGTGGCGCGTCACGGATCTCGGGAGCCGCAACGGCATCGTCGTCGACGGAGCGCCGACGGCGTCGGCCGTGGTGCGCCACGGCTCGGTGGTGCGGATCGGCGGCGCGGTGCTGGTGTTCGTCGATCAGGAGCTGGGGCGCACTCCGCTGCTGGCGCCCGAGACCGACCTGCTGCGCGGCGCGAGCCCGATCATGCAGCTGGTGCGCGGTGAGCTGGCGCAGGTGGCGCGGCGTGCGCTGCCGGTCGTCATCGGCGGGGAGAGCGGCTCCGGCAAGGAACGCGTCGCGCGGGAGATCCACCGGCTGAGCGGGCGCAGCGGCGCGATGATCGCCGTCAACTGCGCGGCCATCGCGCCCGAGCTCGCCGAGAGCGAGCTCTTCGGCCACGTCGCCGGCGCGTTCACGGGCGCGACCGCGCGGCGCGACGGTCTGTTCGTGGCGGCGGACAAGGGCACGCTGTTCCTCGACGAGGTCGGCGAGCTGCCGCTCGCGCTCCAGCCCAAGCTCCTGCGCGCGCTGGCCGACGGCGAGGTGCGCGCGGTGGGCGCGAGCGAGGCGCGTCACGTCGACGTGCGCGTCATCGCGGCCTCGCTGCGCGATCTCGGCGCCGCCGTCGAGCAGGGCGAGTTCCGCGGCGATCTGCACGCGCGCCTCGCCGGCTGGCAGGTCACCGTGCCGCCGCTGCGCGCGCGCCGCGACGACATCCTGCGCCTCGCGACGGCGTGGCTGGGCGAGCACCATCCCGGCATGACGCTGTCACCGGCGGCGGCCGAGGCGCTGTGTCTGTTCGGCTGGCCGTACAACGTGCGCCAGCTCGAGCAGGTGCTGGGCGTGTCCGCGGTGCGGGCCGAAGCCGCCGGCGTGATCTCGGTCGATCACATGCCGTCCAACGTCGCCGAGCCGCTGCTGTCTCGCCTGGGCGCCACGCTGCCGCCCGTCGATGCGGCGGCGCTCGTCCTCGACGTCGATCCGACGCAGCCCAATCCGTCGGCGCAGGATCTCGAGAAGGCGTTGCGCCATTTCGCCGGGTCGGTCGCCGAGGTCGCCGTCTTCTACAACCGCGATCGCCGTCAGGTGTACCGGTGGCTCAAGCGGCACGGCATCGACCCCGACCTGTTTCGCGATAGTCGCTAGTCACCAGTCGAACGGCTGGTCGACGGCGGGGAGCGCGCTGACCTCGCCGACGCGCGCGGTCCAGCTGTCGGTGGCGGCGTGCGTGCCTTGCTCGCCGCCGTGCGAGCCGATGATCCACACGTCGTCGGCGGGGAGGCCAGCGCCGAGGTACGCGTAGATGTCGGTCGAGGCGTTGCCGTACGCGTGCTCGATCACGTAGCCGTCGGCGAGGAGCGCGGTGATGTAGTCGCGCTTGAAGGCGCCGACCCCGCTCTCGCTCGGCACGGCCTCGCCGTTCGAGTCGGTGACGTGGAGCGGGCCGCGGGCGAAGGACAGGTCGCGCACCCAGTCGCGCGTCTTCTGCGTCAGCCAGTACGGGCGCCCGGTCAGGTAGAGGACGACGTGGCCGCGCGCCGCGTGCGTCGTGGTCAGGTCGACCGCGCCAGGATACGCGACCGGCACGTGGCTGCCGTCGAAGATCTGCTGGAACAGCTCGGAGTCGCTCTGCGTCATCGTGCCGTCGATGTCGGTGAGGGCGATCCTGGTGCCGCGCGGCAGCACCCACACGAACGACGTGGTCGTGCTCGCGTCGCCGAGCACCTGATAGCGCACCTCGTGCACGCCCGGCGACGTGAAGATGTCCGACGGCACGGGCACCGAGATGCGGCCGTCGTCGTCGGTGGCGAAGTCGCCGAGCGAGCGCCACGCGCTGCAGTCGTCGATCGAGACGCGCACCAGCTCGTCCTCGAGGTCCTTGCTGACCGTCCCGTACGTGAACTTGCCGGGCAGCGTCACGGCCAGGGTCGGCTCGATCTGGTCCTGCGCCGCGTGATTGGGCGAGCCCGCGGCGAGCGTGATCGGCGTCTGCGTGTCGTGCCGCCACGCCTGCGTCGCCGCCGGGGTGTACGCGCGCCCCGTGCATGTGCGGAACCTGCCAGCCGGGACCGAGGCGTCGCCGTCGCCGGGCGGGCGGGGCGCGTCGATCACCTCCGAGTTACCGCCACACGCCGCCCCGAGACCGAAAACGACCAGAACGAGTCCGACCCTCCGCATCTCAGTAATCTAGCAGGATGCCGAGCTGCAGCGTGAACGCGTCGAGGAGCTGGTTGCTCGTCAGGAACTGCGTGTCGCGGCCACCGGTGTTGGCCTCGGGGTCGTCGGCCGCCGCTTCGTCGAGGAGGAGCACGTCGACCTTGAGGTTGAACTGGAGCTTGTCGAACGCGCCCCACACCTTCTTGTCGTCCTCGGCGACCGACAGCATCGTGAGCTTGCCGCCGACGAGCGCGTTGCGCACCGGGGCGAGCTCGCGGTCGCCGGTGAAGTACTCGCCCGCGGTCGACTCGGTCTCGTAGAAGAAGGCGTCCTTGAAGAACGTCGCCGGGGTCTGCTGGTACGCACGCGCGCGCACGCGCAGGAGCAGCGAGTCGCCCATGTACTGCGAGTAGCCCAGCTCGACCGTGCCCGAGCTGATGCCCCACGTGTCGTTGTAGCCGCGCGCCGAGACGTGCACCGCCGAGCGCAGCTTGGGCAGGAAGCGATTGAGCCGCGCCGACAGCGCCCAGCGCGCGCGCGTGTCGGGCATGTGCTCCTGTGGCTCGTTGGGCCCGATGCGCACGCGGCGATACGGGTTCGACTGGAACCCCTCGAGGATCTGGCCGTACAGGCTCAGCTGCATGACCATCGTCGGCGAGAGGTTCTGCGTGAGCGTCCCCTGCGCGGTGTCGATCGACAGGTCGCGCCACGTGGTCGCGACCCCGAGGACCGGGTTGTCCATGATGAAGCTGTCGTCGCCGAAGACGCCGCTCTTCTTCTTGCACGGGTCGTCGCCGTCGAGGGCGCGGCGCTCGAGCAAGGTCTGCTCGCCGTTGGCCTTGTCGCAGACCTCGTCGAAGCTGTGCGTGTACGAGAGCGCGAGGTTGGTGTTCTTGCCGGGCAAGTCCACGGCGCCGGTGCCGCCGACCGAGATCGAGAGGTAGTCGCGCTCGATGCCGAGCGTGCTCGAGAGGCCGAGCGTCGACTGCTTGCCGATGAAGCCGAGGCCGAGCTTGGCCTCGTGGCGCAGGTCGTTGAAGGTCGTCGCCGACGAGACCGCGTCCACGGCGTAGACGGTGGCGGTCGCGCCCGTGACGGCATCGGCGGCGTAGCCGACGTCGAACGTCACGTGCTCGCCCGCGTCGACACCGAGGTCGAGCTGCGGATGGATCACGGTCAGTCCGCCGAGCCCGCCCTGGCGATTCTCCTGGTACCAGGTCGTGGTCAGATCGATCTTGTCGTCGGCGGCCGCGGTGCCGGCCGTGGCGACCAGCAGCGCGATCGCTGCGCTGCTGCGTGTCAGTTGCACCCGCAGCCTCCACCGGCGGTGCCGCGTCCGCCCGCGGCACCTTCGCGGTTGGACAGGATGTGATCGTCGGCGGCGGCCTCCTGGCCGTCCTCGTCGAACGTCATCACGGGATCGGCGAGGTGCTCCTTCTCGTTGGCGCGCACCGCCATGCGTCCGCAGCCCGCGGCGGCGAGCGCGATGGTGACGGCGATCGTGAAGAGGATCGTGCGCTTCATGGGGCACCTCTAGAAGAAGATCGCGAGGCCTCCGGTGACCTCGTTGCCGCCGTTGGACGTGTTCTCGTCGAAGAGGATCCACCGCCGGTAGTCGGTGCGAACCGTGATCTGCTTCTTGAGCGTGACCTCGAAACCGCCGCCCGCGTGCAGGCCGAACAGGGTCTCCTCGGGATCGATGAAGTTGTCGGCCTTGGGCCGGATGTGCGCCGCACCGACGCCGGCGGCGACGTACGGCCCGATCGCCGCGCCTGGCGCGAGGCGCAGCGTCCAGCCCACGCCGCCGAGGAAGACGTCCTTCTGACCGCGCGGCGACAGGCCGCCGAACGCCTCGATCGCCCAGCGCGAGTCGATCAGGATCGCCGGGCGCAGCAAGAACAGACCTTCCTGATCGAGCATGCCGGCCGAGAACGAGATCTCGACGTCGGCGTACGGCTGCGGCGACGGACCGAGGATCGCCCGCTCGATGGCGCGGCCCATGCGGCGGAACGCGCCCGGCTTCTCCTCGGGGCCGACCTCGAACGGGAACACCAGCTCGCCGAAGATCCAGCCGGTGGTGCCGTCCTCCAGGACGACGCGGAACCAGTAGCCGCGCGTGCCGCGCTCGACCACCTCGAACACCTCGTCGCGATGCGCGTCATAGATCGTGCGGTACGTCGCGGCGGGGCCCGAGTGCACCGGCGCCTGCTGCGCGATGACGCGGAGGTACGCCTCGGCGGAGGCGCCGCGCTCGAGGGCGCCGAGCCCGCACAGGAGCGCGAGCGTGAGGGTGGAGACGACCGCGACGGAACGCCCTGGCTTCACGGGAACCAGCCCCGGAAGACGGCGATCGCCGCATCGTCCATGGGATCGCCGATCACGAGGATGTCGCCGCCGCCGTGCGGATCCTCGGTCGAGAGCGGCTTGGTGAGGAGGCCGCTCGCGTCCGGCGTGTTGCAGTTGAGGAAGCGCGTCACGGCGCTGTAGTTCTGCGTGTGGTTGGGCGGGTTCGACGTGTCGAGGCGCAACGCCGATCGGCCGTTGGCGGCGGCGTGACATCCCGCCTGCGCGACGCACGAGTTCGCCGGCGCCGAGGGCGAAAGATAGTTCGGCCAGATCATCTCTTCGTAGTACTGGCGGTCAGGCCGACACACGTTCGGGTCCGGGGGAACGTCGCCGAGATCGACCGTCGGACAGGCCGACAGCAGCAGCGCGGCCATCCCACCGAGCCCCATGATGACAAGCACGCGAATCATCGGGGAGGAGCGTCGAGCGTACCGCCCACCCATTTGACTCTCAAGCGCTCCGGCGAGTAACGTGACGGGCGGTGGCCACCGCACCGCCTCTTCCTCCGCCACCACCGCCACCGCCATCACGAACCGATCGCGGTGCACGCGTGGCGCGGCCGGAGACCGATCCCGGCGGTGTACGCAGCGCCCTCGTCGGTCGCTCCGACGTGCTCGGCGTCCTGCGCGACGTGGTCGGCCGTGCCAGCGATTTCCAGGCGCCGCAGCTGGTCACGATCGTCGGCAACCAGGGTGTAGGCAAGTCGCGCCTGGTCGGCGAGCTGGTCGCCGGGCTGAAGGTGTCGGCGCCGACGCTACGGGTGTACCAGGGGCGGGCCAGGACGGGCGAGAAGCTGGGCGCGATCGCCAGCCTCCTGCGTGATCGTTTCGGCATCGACAGCTCCGCCATCGCGCCGCCCGAGGTGACCGCCAAGGTGGCCGCCGAGGTCTCGGCCGTGTTCGGCGGCGTCGATATCACCGAGATCCTCCACTGCCTGGGCGGGTACCTGCAGCTCGACTTCCCGCCGTCGGCGTTCCAGAAGATCCTGGCCGAGAACCCCAGGCACCGCGGGGACCACGCGCGGACGGTGCTGCGCCAGCTCATCGAGCTGGACGCGCACAGGAGCCCGATCGTGCTGGTGCTCGACGACCTGCACTGGGCCGACGACGAGACGCTCGACATCCTGACCGAGCTCGTCGCCGGGCTGGGCGGTTCGGCGGTCGTGGTCATCGCGATCGCCCGGCCCGAGATGCTGGTGCGCTCGACGCGCTGGGCGCAGGGCGCGATCGATCACGAGCGCATCGATCTACGCAACCTCGAGCCCGATGACGCCGAGGTGATGTTCCAGAACCTCCTGGCGCGGTGCGGGCGCGTGCCCGACGATCTGGTGCAGGCGGCGCTCGAGATGACGGGCGGCAACCCGGCGTTCATCGAGCAGCTGGTGCGGCTGTACCTCGCGTCGGGGGCGATCGACACCCGCGGCGCGCTGTGGAAGCTCGATCTCGACGCGGCGCTGGCGGTGGATCTGCCGATCAGCATCGAGGAGGCGATCGAGGCGCGCATCGCGATCCTCGAGGCCGACGAGCGCGAGCTGCTCGAGCGCGCCGCGGTGTTCGGCAACGTGTTCTGGCTGTCGGCGGTCGTGGCGCTCACGCGCCTCGAGGATCCGCGCAAGGAGGTCGTCGACGATCCGCTCGAGCTGGAGTGGGGCGAGGGCGAGCGCATCCGGCGGCGGCTGAGCGACCTGGTCGGTTCCCTGGCCGAGCGCGACTACCTGCTGGTGCTCGACGAGAGCGACTCGACGATCGCGGGCGACGTGGAGATCGTCTTCAAGCACAACCTCGAGCGCGAGATCGTGATGAAGTCGACGGCGGCGGCGCGGATGGCGGCGTTCCACCTGTCGGCGGCGCAGTGGCTCGAGGGGCGCATCGGGGACAAGAGCGAGGAGCAGCTCGAGTTCCTGAGCGGCCTGTGGGAGCGCGGCGGCAATCTCGAGCGCGCGGCGCGCTGTTACCTGCTCGGCGCCGATCGCGCGCGAGCCCGGTACGCGCACGAGGAGGCGCGCGCGATGTACGAGCGCGGCCTGTCGATGCTCGGCCCGGACGATTCGCCGGCGCGCATGGAAGCGCTCCACAACCTGGGTGACGTGCTCGATCTCGTCGGCGAGACCGACCTGGCGCTCCAGCGTTTCGGCGAGATGCTCGAGCTGTCCTGGCGCTTCGACAACCAGGGCAAGGCGGGCGCGGCGCACAGCCGGATCGCGCGCGTCTTGCGGCGGCACGGCAAGTACGACCCGGCCATGCGCCACCTGAACCGCGCGCAGGAGCTGTTCTCGCGGGCGCACGACGATCGCGGCATCGCGTCGGCGATGGACGACATCGGGCGCGTGCACTGGCTGCGCGGCGCCTACGGGCAGGCGCTCGACTTCCACCGGCAGGCGTTGACCTTGCGCAAGGCGCTGGGCGAACGGCGGTCGATCGCGCTGTCTTTGGCCAACATCGGGCGCGTGCATCACGACTCCGGCAACTTCAAGGCGGCGATCTCGCAGTTCCGCGAGGCGCTCGATCTGCGGCGCGACATCAATGACCTGACCGGCGTGGTGCAGTCGCTGTGCGACCTGGCCAGCGTCTATCACGCCGACGGCAACCACGGCCTCGCGCTCGAGCTCCTGAGCGAGGCGCAGGAGGTGGCCTCAGGCATCGGCGACAAGATGGTGCAAGGCGAGGTGCTGTCGCGGCTGGGCGAGGCGAAGACCGCGGTCGGGCTCGCCGACGAGGCGGCCGGTGACCTGGCGCAGGCGCGCGATCTGGCGCGGCTCGTCGGAGATCGCGTCGCGCTGGCCGAGATCCACCGGCGTTCGGCCGAGTGCGATCTGGCGCGTGGTGACACGGCCGGCGCGGATCGCGAGGCGAAGGCGTCCTTGCAGGTGGGCGAGTCGGTGGGCGCGCGCGTGCAGATCGGTACGGCGCACCGGACCATGGCGGCGGTGGCGCTGGCGCGCGGTGATGCCAGCGCGGCGGAGGCGGAGCTGCGGCGGTCGATCGACATCCTGGGGACGATGCGCAACGAGCTCGAGCTGGCGCGCACGTACCGCGCGTTCGCGGAGTTCCGCGCCGGGCGCGGCGAGGAAGCCGAGGCGGCCAAGCTGCGCGAGCGCGCCGACGAGGTGTTCGGGCGCTTGCGCGCCGCCGCGCAGACCGAATAGTAGGCGCCGTGGCAGATCCCGAACTGGAGCGATTGGCGGCGGCCGTGCCGCCGGGCGTGCGCGAGGTGTGCGAGGTGCTGGGGCGCGCCGGGTACGAGGCCGTCACCGTCGGTGGCGCGGTGCGCGACGCGATGCTGGGGCGCGATCCGGGCGACTGGGACGTGGCGACGAGCGCGCACCCCGACGCGGTGATGAAGCTGTTCGGCCACACCATCCCGACCGGGCTGCAGCACGGCACGGTGACGGTGGTGACCGGGCGCGGACAGGCGCGCGAGACGATCGAGGTCACGACCTATCGCGGCGAAGGCGCGTACCACGACGGGCGACGCCCCGAGTCGGTGGTGTTCGGCGTGCCGCTCGTCGAGGATCTGGCGCGGCGCGATCTGGTCGTGAACGCGATCGCATACGACCCGGTGAAGGGCGAGCTGCACGATCCGTTCGACGGGCGCGGCGACATCGCGGCCAGGCGGCTGCGCGCGGTGGGCGACGCGACCGCGCGCTTCACGGAGGACGGGTTGCGTGTCATGCGGGCGATCCGGTTCGCGGCGACGCTGGGGTTCGAGCTCGATGCGGCGACCGAGGCGGCGATCCCGGCGGCGCTGCCGTCGCTGGCCAAGGTGTCGCGCGAGCGCGTGAAGGTGGAGCTCGACAAGCTGCTCGGCGCGCCGGCGCCGGGCGCGTCGCTGGAGATCGCGCGTCGCACCGGCGTGCTCGCGCAGGAGTTGCCGGAGGCGCTCGTGGGCATCGTCCGGTCGCCGGACGCTCCGTCCGACGACGCGGCGGCCGCTGCGGGCCATCCGATCTGGCGCCATCGGCTGGCGTGGATCGACGCGCTGCCCGCCGATGCCGTGCTGCGCACCGCGGCGCTCCTCTCCGGCGTCGACGGCGTGCGCGCCGACGCCACCTGGCGCCGCCTGAAGGGGGCGAACGACGAGCGCGATCGCCTCGTGCGGCTCGTGAAGGCAGTCTGGACCGGGCGCGATGGCGTGGTGCCCGAGCCGACGCTGCGTCGCGTGCTCGCCGCTGCCGGTCGCGCCCGCGGCGAGGATCTCGTCGCGCTCTGGAACGGGCGCGGCGTCGCGTCCTCCGCCGTCCCGACGGCTGCGATCGTCGACGCCATCGCCGTGGTGGGGCCCGAAGCCGCTGCCGACGCGGCCGCCCGTGCCGACGCCGCCACGGCCGTGGCTGCCGCCGCCACCACGATCCTCGGGCGTGGCGACCCGCTCGCCGCCGGCGACCTGGCCCTCACCGGCGGCGACCTCATGAAAGAGCTCGGCATCCCGCCCTCGCGCGAGGTCGGTCGCCTCCTCGAGGTCCTCCTCTCGGCCGTCCTCGACGATCCCGCGCGCAACACGCGTGACGAGCTCCTCGCGGTCGCGCGCGCCGCGCAGACCACGTAGAACCTCGGCGCGTCAGCGCCGGAGGACCGTCGCCGCATCCACGACGATCGTCCGCTCGCTCTTCGTGCCGACGACGATGACGCCGAGCTCGAGCTTCGAGATGCGCTCGGCGTGGTCGACGGCGAGGTGCGAGGCGCGGCGCAGGACGTTGGCGAGCGCGGTGCGATCGGGCTCCTGCTCGCCGGCGCGCGTGGCCACGAGCGCCTGCGCGAGCGCGCTGGCGTCGGCGACGCGGAGCGGGGCCGGGGCCGCGACGGGCCCGTGGCCGGCGATCTCCACGATGACGGTCCACCCGAGCGCGCCCATCGGGGCGATGGTGGCGGCGACCTCGCGGCCCGACGGCGCGGACTCGCGCACGATGACGGCGCCTTCCTCGAGCGTGCTGCGCGCCGCCGACGCGCCGTGGCCGAGCACGGCGGAGTAGGCGCGGCGCACGTCGGCGGCCGTGGCGACGTTGCGCTCGACCGGGCAATCGTCGCGCTCGCTGGGCACGTCCGCGCCCCACGGCTTGATGTCGACGGGGAAGCCGGCCTTCTTGGCGATCCGCAGCGCCGCCGACGCGGTGGTCGCGACGGCCTGACGCGTGATCGGCACGCCGTACGCAGAGAGGAGCACCTTGGTCTCGTGATCGCCCAGGCGCGAGTCGGCGGGGCCGAGGCGCCCGAGCTGGCGCTCGAGCTTCTCCTCGTCGACCTCGAGCTCGCCCCGCGCGGTGCGCGTCGCCGGGCCGAGCCCCGCGCGTGCGCGCGCCGCCGCCGCCCCGACCGCGGTGACGGCCGCGAGGGCAGGGCGGAGGCCCCACAGCGCGCCCGCCGGACCGCCGTCGGCCAGCTCCGCGCGCGCGACCACCGGCACGAGCAGCGCGCCCGTCGCGGCGCGTGCACCGTCGCGCGCATCACCGCGCGCATCACCGCGCGCATCGGGCGAGGTCGCGGACCACGTCGCGGCGTCGACGAGCGCGACGTCGGCGGGCGACATGTCGTCGGCGGACGCCGCGTACGCGGGGCGGCGCGCGTCGTCGTCGGCGCCGCCGATCCCGGCCGCAGCGGCCGCGAGCCAGCTCCCCTCGGGCGCGACCACGGCGACTCGCGGGCCCTCCGGGATGCCGTGCCGCGCGACGAGGCACACGGCCTCCAGCCACGCGTCAGGATCGCTACACACCGCGGCGCCGTGCGCGCGCAGGTACGCGAGCGCCGCGGCGTGCTCGGTGCGATCCTTCGTCGCCGCCGCCGACGACGACGTCGCGCGTCCGCGCGCCGGACGCGCGAGCAACACCAGCGGTCGCGCCGCCGTCGCCGCCGCACGCGCCACCGCCGCGAGCGACGCCGCCACCGCGGCATCCGCGTCGATCCATGCCGCCGCGAGCGCGCCATCCTCGACCGCCGCCGCCAGCTCCTCGAGCGAGCACGGCCGCGCACCCGCGAGCCCGCGCGCCGCGAGACACCGCACCACCTCGTCGCTCGCGACCTCGTCGAGCCCGGCCAGCGCGATCGGCACCGTCCGCGCCATGCCGCGCTCGGGCAGCCGCGTGATCGACGCGCTCATCGCTTCAGCAAGGCTTCCGCCTCGAGGCGAGCGACGAGCTCGGCGGGCGAGGCGAGGATGGTGGCTTGTTTGCCGCCGCGCACGGGGCGCAGGCGGCCGCCGGTATTCTTGCGCGGGGCGAGGCGGCGGAGATCGAGGCCGACCTCGTCGGCGTCGAGCGCGTCGATGGCCTGTGGCGCGGTGCGGGCGCGCACGCGTGGAGACGACGACGGCGTGAAGGGATTGGGCGTGTCGTTGCTCTCGCGCTCGGAGTCGACGGCGCGCGGCGGGCGCATGCACAGGACCACCGGGCGCTTCACCGCGAGCTTGTCGCGGCGCCCGTCGCCGAAGCGCTCGCACAGGATGCGCGGGCCGTCGACGGCCACCGAGACCACGCCGGTGAGGTGCGCGTAGCCGAGCAGCTCGGCCAGCGCCGGCCCGATCGCGCCGGTGCGCTCGTCGATCGAGCGATCACCGCACGTGACGAGATCCGCGCTCACCGAGCGCACGGTCGCCGCCAGCGCTTCGGCGAGCCCGAGGTAATCGAGATCGTCGATGCCGTCCGCGCCGAGCCTCACCGCGCGGCTCGCGCCGGCGCGCAACGCCATGGCGAGCACGCGATCCTCGCGCCGCGAGGGACCGGCGGCGATCGCGATCGCATCGGTGCCGAGCGCCGCCGCGATGCGCAGCCCGGACACCAGCGCGCCGCGCTCGCACGGCCCGAGCACCTCGTGCTCGTCGCTCTGCCCCGGTCGCGCCAGCGCGCGCCGCAACAGGATCGCGACCGTCATGGCGCGGGCTCCTTCACCGCCGGCTTCGCGGCCAGCTCGGCGATCAGCTTGGGCACGAGATCCTCGATGGTCCCGACCAGCCCCCAGCGCGCGCTCTTGAAGATCGCCGCCGCCGGATCGCGATCGATCGCGACGATCTCGGCGTCCGACGACACCGCGCCGAGGTGCGCGACGGAGCCCGACGCGCCACACACCACATAGAGATCGGGCGATACCTGCCGCCCGCCGACGCCGATCTCGCGGCCCGCCGGCAACAGCCCGCGCTGACACAGCGTGCGCGTTCCGCCCAGCTCCGCACCCAGCGCCGTGGCCAGCTCGCGCACGACCTTGATCGACTCCGCGGTCGTGCCGGCGCCGGCGACCACGATCACACGCGCGCGCTCGAGCGCCGCGCCGTCGTCCTCGCTCGCGCCCAGCACCTCGATGCGCGCGTCAGGCGCGGTCGTGCCCTCGAGCTGCATCACCTCGGCGTCGTCGTCGCCCTTCGCGGCGCCGCGCCGATCGTCGAGCGTCGCCACCGCGACGACGTCGAGCTCGTCGAGGCTCACCCGGCGCCACAGATCGCCGCCGTACACGGTGCGCGACAGGACGACCTCGCCGCGGGGGCCGGCCTCCACCGCCGGCTCCGCGAAGAACGCGCCACCCAGGTGCGCCGCCAGCCGCGGCGCGATGTCGCGACCACCCGCCGTCGACGCCAGCAAGATGAGGCTCGGCTGCACCTGATCGCACGCGCTGACGAGCGCCGCGCCGACCGTCGCCCACAGCATCGGCGACGGCGTCTCGGCCGCCACCAGCAGCACGCGATCCGCGCCGGCCCGGCCGAGCGTCTCGATCAGCCGGTGGCCCATCGGCACCTCGTCCTCGGGCCCGATCACCGCGACGGCGTGAAGGCTGGCCCCGAGACTGGACGCGATCCGGCGCCCCTCGCCGAGCACGGCGCGGGCATGGTCGGTGGGCTGATCGCCGACGACCTCGGTATGGACGAGGACGCACGCCACCGTCGAACCGACGATATCCCGCCCCCCACCCGGGGGCAAGAAACGCCGTCAGACCGGCCGAGTAGCGTCGGCCGGTCGTGATCTCGTCCGCTGCCCTCGTCGCCGACCTGCTCGGGTATGACCCCGACGCCCGCGGCGTTCTCGACGGGCGCCCCTCGGTCGAGGCTGCGATGGCCACGGCCGCGCCCGGCGACGTCATCGCCGCCCGCGACGGAGACGAGGCGGTCGCGCTGGTCGTCCTGCCCGACGGCAGCGCCTTCGCCCTCGAGGACCGCTGCCCGCACGACGGTGGCTGGCTGTCCGACGGGTGGCTGGACGGCGACAACCTCGTCTGCGCCCGCCACGCCTGGGAGATCGAGACCTGCACCGGCAAGTGCGACCGCCGGCCGCAGGATCTCGTGCCGGTGCGTCGACTCATTCGATCGATCTGATGCGCCGAATAAGCCAGGCCGACTTGCCTGGCAACTCGAGTAGCCGGCGCGATCTGCTACGTCTCGCGCAGTTAGGCAGCGTACGAAGGGCACGGAAGCTGCTTAGGCGCCGCGCGTCATGAAACTTCGTTCGCTGTGCTTTTTCACGGCCGCTCTGTCGGTCGCCGCGTGTATGGACAAGGTCGAGCCCGGGAAGGGGGAAATCGAGGAGGAGTCGCCGCCCGGTACCCCGCTGCCTGGTCCTTCGGAGGGCAAGGGTGATGGTGAGGCCATCCGCGCCACCATCTCGGTCGAGTCGGCTCACCCGTACGCCAACAACCTCAACAAGACGTACGCGGTGTCGCTCGCCGGCCGCGTCCCGTCGTGCGCGCGCCGCGCTCGTCTCCACTTCGCCACGCTTCGCACCGAGGCCGGCTACGACTACCTCTCCGTCGAGGGCCCGTACAGCGCGAAGCAGACGTTCGACGGCAGCCGCGACAACACCTGGTCGCAGTGGTTCGAGCTCGACCAGTCGCTCGCGCTCACCGTCCGCCTCCAGACCGACTCGTCGGTCACCCGCGATGGCTTCCGCATCGACTCGGTCGAGGTCGAAGCCAGCGTGATCTGTCCGGCGGTCGCCATCCGCGTCTGTGAGTCGAACCAGCTCGACACCAACGCGAGCCGCGGCACCTGCGAGTGCCCGCGCCACGCCACGTGCGTCGCCGACACCGACGTGTCGTTCGAGCACGCGATCGGCGGCGGCTTCACCGGCGAGGTGAACGGCAAGCGCGCGGTCGGCACGACCGCGTACACCGTGAAGTACAAGCCGGGTCAGGACACGGTCGTCACGCAGATCGGCACGATCGATCACGCGCGCCTCCAGGCGACGCTGCGCAAGGCGGTCGACAACGGCCTGCTCCTGCGCCCCGACTCCGTCGAGTCGAGCAACTGGAACGAGACCCTCCAGATCTCGCTCTCCGGCGCGCTCCACAGCTTCGTCCGTCCGCAGGGCACGTTCCCCGCGGCCGACGCCGAGGTCATCACCGAGATCGACCGCCTCTTCGAGTGCGGCACCGGCGGCGCGCTCACGTGCGGCTCGGGCTTCACCTGCGACGCCGGCGCGTGCGTGCCGCAGTCGCAGGGCTGCGTGTGCGCCGAGATCTATCAGCCGGTCTGCGGCAACGACGGCCACACCTACGGCAACGCCTGCAAGGCGGCCTGCGCGCAGGCCGGCGTTCGCCACGACGGCGAGTGCGGCATCGACGGTGACATGTGCGGCGGCATCTCGGGCGCGCAATGCGCCGGTGGCCGGTGCCGCTACGCGGCCAGCACGTGGGAGGCGCCGCACCCCGACGCCGCCGGCGTGTGCCGCGGCTACAACTACTGCGACGCGCCGCAGGACTGCGGCTGGACGGTTCGTCCCGCCGGCCCCGGTTCGTGGACGTGCGCGCAGAACGCGTGCAGCTGGACCCCGCAGACGCTGTGGACGGACTTCTCGGGCTTCCGCTTCGAGACCGCGCACCCGTACGCGAACAGCGCGTCGGACTGGCGCCAGGTGTACCTGCCGGCGGGCGCGGCCAAGATGCGCCTGCTCTGGTCGGGCACGTTCGCGCTCGAGACCAACTACGACTTCCTCGAGGTCCACACGTGGGACGGCGCCAAGTGGGTGCTCACGAAGCGCTACACCGGCACCGTCGGGCCGGGCTCGACCGACGAGTTCACGGGGCGCTACTTCTACCTGCGCCTCGCGTCGGACTCGAGCGTGACGAAGCACGGCTTCAACGTCACCGTCCAGTACGCGAACTGACGGGACCTAGATCGTCCCAACCTGACCGCGATGGCGTAGATACGCGTCCGCGAGGACGAGTAGCGCCATCGCTTCCACGATCGGCACGGCCCGCGGCAGGACGCACGGGTCGTGTCGTCCTTTCGGCTCGAGCACGCCGGGGTTGCCGTCCTTGTCGACGCTGTCCTGCGCGCGCATGATCGTCGCCGTCGGCTTGAAGGCGACGCGCATCGACAGCGCCATCCCGTTGGAGATGCCGCCCTGGATGCCGCCGGAGCGATTGGTCGTGGTGCGGATGGCGCCGTCGTCGCCGCGCACGAAGAGGTCGTTGTGCTCGCTGCCCGTGAGGAGCGTGCCGGCGAAACCGGAGCCGACCTCGAAGCCCTTCACCGCCGGGATGGAGAGCATCGCGCGCGCGAGCTCGGCGTCGAGCTTGTCGAACACCGGCTGACCCCAGCCGGCGGGCACGCCGCGGCAGGCGCAGCGCACGACGCCGCCGACGGAGTCGCCGTCCTTGCGGGCGCGCTCGATGCGCTCGATCATCTTCGCAGCGACGGCGGCGTCGGGGCACCGCACCGGCGTCGCCTCGATCGCGTCGCGCGTGACGCGGTCGCCGTCGGGATCGACGCTCGCACCGATGCCGCTCACCTCGTCGACCCACGCGATGACGTCGATGCCGAGCGGCGCGAGCACGGCGCGCGCGATGGCGCCCGCGGCGACGCGCCCCACGGTCTCGCGCGCGCTGGCGCGGCCGCCGCCGGCGATGGCGCGGATGCCGTACTTCGCGTCGTACGTGTAGTCGGCGTGCGACGGGCGATAGCGCTCGGCGATCTCGCCGTAGTCCTTGCCGCGCTGATCGACCGAGCGAACCATCATCGCGATCGGCGTGCCGAGCGTGCGGCCGTCGTCGCTCACGCCCGAGAGGATCTCGACCTGATCGGGCTCGCGCCGCGGCGACGTGAGCGTGCTCTGGCCGGGGCGGCGGCGATCGAGCTCGCGCTGGATGTCCGCGACGGCGAGCGGGAGCCGGGGCGGGCAGCCGTCGACGACGACACCGAGGGCCGGGCCGTGCGACTCACCGAAGGTCGTCACGACGAACGCGCGCCCGAACGAGTTGCTCACGTCCGTCACGGTACCACCCGCATGGTCTACAGTTCCGGCGTGAAGCTTCTTCTCGTCATCGCGGCCTTGTTCCTCTGCGCGTGTCCCGCCAACAACACGGCGCAGCCCGTGCCGCCGTCCCCGGTACCCGCGAGTGGATACGAACCGCCGGACGACGATCACTCGCCGCCGCCGCCGCCGGTCTCGGAGCCCGATGCGGGACCGGTCGCCGAGACACCGCCGACGCCACCGACGCCGGCGCAGGACCCCAAGGCGGACGGCGCGCAGTGCTACGCTGCCACCGAATGCTCGTCGGGAATCTGCGAGGGACTCGGGTGTGGCGCCGACACGCCGGGGGCGTGCGCGCCCGCCAAGCGCGGCTGCACCAAGGACCGGCGCGCGTACTGCGGCTGCGACGGCATCACCTTCTACGGATCGGGCACCTGTCCGGGCAAGCGATATGCGGCCAAGGCCGCGTGCCCGAACGGGTAGCGCCCCGCACACGACCCGGGTTACCCTAGGAGCGGCGCATGGCCGAGCCTCCCAAGCCGCGTCCGACCGCCGACGAGCTCGATGAGCTGATCGAGCTGGTCCGGCGAGACCCTGCATCCCCCGCGTTCGTCGACCTGGGCGAGGCCTACCTGGCGCTCGGGCGACCTCGCGAGGCCATCGACGTCGGTCTCGAGGGTCTGCGGTACGCCGCGGACAACCACGAGGGCCGGCTCATGGTGGCCCGCGGCCACGCCGCCCTCCATCAATGGAAGGAGTCGCAGGCCGAGCTGCTCCGCATCGTGAAGGTCGACCGGACCAACCGCGTCGGCTTCACGCTGCTCGGTGAGGTGCTCATGCGCCGCGCCGACTACGAGCGCGCGGTGCCGGTGCTGCAGCACGCGCAGAACCTCGATCCCGGCAGCCCGCAGGTCCTGAACCTGCTGCGGCTCGCGCGCGGCAGCTTGCCGCTCGAGGCGCCGCCGCCGATCCCGACGCCGGTCGCGCCACGCCGCGGTGATTCGCCGCCGCCGCGCGCCGCCGCCAGGCCGTCGGCGCCGCCGGGACCGCCCAAGGGGCCGCCCGCCGCTCCGCCGCGTCCGCCACCGCGCCCACCGGCGCGTCCCGCGCCGCCCGCTGCCGAGCCGATCGATGACGGTCCGACGACGGTCGGTGGTGGTGCGGGCCATCGCGCCGTGACGGCCGAGGAGACCGCCGTGCGCGGCGATCCGACGATGCCGTCCGTGCCGCCGGCGATGATGAACCCGGCGTGGGACTCGGGCTCGCACGACGCCCGGGACTCGAATGACGCGCCCACCGACAAGCGTGGTGGTGGCGCGCGCATGCCGCTCGCGCCGCCTCCGCCGGCGGCACCGGTGGACGCACGCTCGGCGCGCCCGCGCATCATCCCGCACGAGAAGCCGGTCAACGCGGCGGCGGCGTCGCTGCGCCAGTCCGCGGCCGTCGGCGAGACCTACCTGAACGATCTGCTCACGGGCGGCCTGCTGGACGTGCCCGGCGTGCGCGTGCCCGACGCCGAGTTCGATCTGCGCCCCGATCGCCGCTGGGGTCGCTCGACGACGCGCGCGTTCATCTTCCTGTTCGTGCTGCTCGTGTTCGGCGTCGGCGGCGGTGGCGCGTGGTGGTACTACAGCGAGCAGCAGAAGGCCGAGGCCGTGGCCAAGCACCGCGCCAAGGCGCGTGAGCTCATCGCCAACGGCACGTGGGAAGGGCTCAACGGCGGCTTGAACGAGCTCGCCAGCGCGCTCAAGCGCGACAAGAACAACGAGCGCGTGTTCGCGCAGACCGCCGAGGCCATCTCGTTGCGCGCGATGCTGTACGGCGCCGACAACGACGGGGCCGATCAGGGCATCAAGGCGGCAGCGCGCGGCATCACGAAGCCCGAGCAGGACGGCTTCCGCGATCTCGTCATCGCGCGCACCGCGCTCGCGCTCGACAAGCTCGACGGCAGCGAGGCGTCGATCGACGGCCTCGTGAAGGCGCGCGTCGCGCTCGACGCGTGGACACCGGCGCAGCCCGATCGCTGGGCGCAATGGCTGAAGGGGCGCACGCTCCTCGTCGCGGGCCAGCGCGGCGCCGCGATGACGGCGTTCCAGCAGGCCGGGGAGGGCGCCAGCGACGGCGCCGGCGGGCTGGTGCTCGCCCAGATCGATCGCGCCAACCTGCTCGTCGACGACGGCAAGTTCGACGACGCGATGAAGCTCTACGACGACGTGCTCGCGAAGGTGCCCGATCACCCGCTCGCCGTCCTCGGCAAGTCGCTGGCCCGCGCCGAGCGCGGCAACGACACGTCGGGCGCGATGGACGATCTCAACGTCAAGCTCGACAAGGATCTCGGCGAGCGGACCGACTCGTATCGCCAGCTCGCGCTCGCGCTCGCGTACTACGGGCTCGAGGACTACGTCCGCATGAACGAGGCGCTGGGCAAGGCGGCGCAGCTCCCCGAGCCGCGCTTCCTCTCGCGCTACGCGCTGGCCCGCATCCTCCAGGGCAACCTCTCGATGGCCGCGGTCGCGCTCAACGACGTGAAGTGGTATGGCGCCGGCAAGCACGAGGCCGATCCGCTGGTGACGCTCGTGAACGGCGCGCTCCAGCTCGCCGCCGGCACCCCCGAGGCCGCGCTCGAGACGCTGGGCAAGCTCGACGGCACGCGCGCTCAGATCCTGCGCGGTCAGGCGCTGCTCGACATGGGCAAGTACAAGGAGGCGCTCGAGGAGCTCGACGCCGCGCAGAAGGCGGCTCCCGACTCGCTCGAGGTGAAGATCTGGCGCGAGCTCGCCGTGGTCCTGACGTCGACCGGCAAGGCGCGCACCGACGCGGCCGAGGAGCTCGAGAAGACGTCGCGCCGCGCCAAGAGCAAGATCGGCCGTCACGCCCACGGCGTGGCCATGCTGCTCACCGGTGATCTCAAGGAGGCGCGCCGCCGCCTAGAGCAGGCGCTCGAGAACGTGACGCCCGAGGAGCCGGCGCCGCTTTCGTATCGCTCGCGCGTCTCGCTGGCGACGATCGAGCGCACCGAGGGCAACCTCGACGCGGCGACGACCCAGCTCGAGAAGGCGCTCGAGGACAACGCCGGCTACCTGCCGGCGCGCCTCGAGCTGGCCAAGGTGCTCGTCGCCAAGGGCGACGGCGACGCCGCCGGCGACATGCTCGCCGCGGTCATGGCCGAAAAGGAGCTCGTGAAGTGGGACGTCGAGCTCCTCTACGCCGAGGCGATCGCCCGGAAGAACCGCGAGGGCCTGAAGGAGAAGGAGAAGGCCAAGATCATCGCCGACGCCACGGCCGCGCTCGAGCGCGCGAAGACCGCCGGTGCGCCGCTGGAACAGCTCGCGCGCGTGGCCGTGCTCATCGACGAGAAGCTCCTCGAGAAGATGGAGCTCCCCGATCCTCCCGACGCCGGCGACAAGCCCGAAAAGCCTTCGCGCCGCGGCCGCCGCGGCCGCTGATGCGCACGTTCGCGCTCGCGCTCGTGCTCGCGGCCCTCGCGCCGGCGTGCAAGAAGACCGAGCCGCGCAACCTCTCCGTCGACGCCGGCGACCAGCTGCGTCCGCGCCCGCAGGAGCTGGCCTACGTGACGCTCAAGGTCGTCGGCATGACGTGAAGGGAGGAATGTCCCCGCCGTGTGCGGGCCGCGATCCGGACCTTCCCTGCCGCCTACGAGGTCGGCTTCAACTACGACATCGACGAATGCTACGTCTCGTACGACGCCTCGGCTCCGCCGGAAATGAAGCTCCTCACGAAGGCGATCGAGACACGCGCCGGCTTCAAGGCGTGGGTCCACAAGTCCGAGTGGCCATCGCGCGAAACGATCCAAGACCCCGCGATTCTCCCTCGTTGACCTCAACCTCAACCTCAACCTTGACGTTGACTTTGACCTGAACCTGAACCTGAACGAACAACATTGACCTTGTCCTTGACCGACAGCGTTGACCAGTGGCGGTCGTCAACGTCGTCGAGCGTCAACGTCGAGCGTCAACGTCAAGGTCAACGTTCTCTGTTCCCCTGTGTGCCAACGTGACTGAGACAGCCGCCGCCAAGAAATTGCTCAACGGGGCGAGCTGGAACATGAGTCACGATGATGGAGATGGGACCCAAGAAGCCGCCTCC
>DATLEB010000315.1:0-8174 GCA_035525615.1 Kofleriaceae bacterium
GCAGCGTGGGGTCCACGTGGGCCACGCGCGGAGGGATCTCCGCGGCCCCCGGCGCGCCCGACGGCCACCGGGTCCTCGCCCGCGAACGCGCCGGTGCCGATGCCGATCAGCGCGCTCCTGGAGCGACCGGCTGGGCTCGAGCCGTTCGTCGAGTCGCTGATGCGCGATGGCTACTACCGCGACTTCGGGCGGCCGAAGGCACGGATGCCGCAGGTGCCCATCGTGCCCTCCCTCGGTCGACCGGCGGCTGGTGGCGACGCGCTCGAGCTCGCCGACCTGGCGCTCTCCCGCGGCGATGCCTTCGACGCATCGGCGCAGTATCGAGCGCTGCTCCCGAAAGTGCATGCGGCGGCGTCGGTGTACGTGACGTTGCAGCTCGCTCGCGCCTATCGCGAGCTCGGGGATCGCGAGCGCGCGGTGCCGCTCCTCGAGGCGACCGCCAGCGGTACCGGATCATCCGCGTGGGTGGCGATCGCGGAGCTCGCCGAGATACGCGCCAGGGAGATCGGTGGCGTCGCCGCAGCCCGCGAGCTCGCTCCTCGCGCGGGACGTCGCGCCGAGCTCGTCGTCGATCATCTCATCCACACACTGCCCGACGACGAAGCCGCCGTGTTGCTCCTCGACAAGGCGGTTCGCCTGAGCGAGTGCGAGTTCGCGGCGCAGGCCTATCTGCTGGATCCCGGCCTTGCGGAGGATGAGCGCGCACCATGTCCGCTGGCGGCGAACGAGGTGCGCTACAGGGCGGTGGTCGTCGAGCGCGTCGAAGGGCTCGTCGAGTACTACGACCACCTCGCACCGTTCGTGGCGCGCTGGGAGGCGCTTGCCGACGCCGCACGCGGCGGAAGCCGTGACGCCGAGCCGTGGCTCGTGTTTGCCGAAGAGGTCTCGTTGCTCGAGCCCTACGCCCGTCCGAGCGGTCAGATGTACTCGCTCAGCGCGATCACCTCGGACGCGCTGATCGTCAGCGCGGAGCTCGCGCTCGCCCGACGTCCCCCCGATGAGCGCCTGCTCGGACGAATTCATGCGGTCGGCGAGCGCATCGAGCTGCACGACCGGAACCGCGTCCGCCGACATATCGAATCGCTCCAGCGGGCTTACGGCGCGCGATGACGCGGACGACGACGCTCGCCGTCGGGCCCCAGCGAGACCGCAGCCGCATCGTCTCCCATGTCGGGACAGGCGCGCTCGCCAGCGCACGTCGTGCGCTCGAGCTGAGGCTGGAAGACATCACGACGCCATAGACGGGAGACGTCGGCGTGGTCGCGTCGACACGAGCGTCACACGGACCGGTCGTAGGCCGGTGCCCCGAGCATGGTCGTCCACGACATCGACGGGGCGAGCTTGCCGTCGAGCTCGCCGTCCGCGCAGCGGTTGCCGCGCATCCGCGTGAGCTCGGCGAGCGCGGCACGGAACCGCTCTTCGAACGAGGTCTCGGCGGACTGCGAGATGTTGCTCATCGCGCGCTTGGTCTCGTCGGCCTTGAAGCCCAGATCGCGCAGCGCGCGCATGACATCGCGATCGCGTTGCGCAGCCTCGCGCTTGGCCTGCATGAAGTCCGCGCCGAGCGCCTGCTCGGCCGCGTACTGGTTGTGCGCGTGGCACCGGAGGCGCACTCCGTCGACCGTCGGCTGTCCGCCGCGACAGACCATCGTCGTGTGATCGAATTCGAGGAAGCGACGCTCGCCGCAGCGCATTCCGTCGGCGCTCGTGAACGTGCACTGTCCCCCGTCCCGCTCGAACACCGCGCGGCAAACGTGCGCCGGGATGTGCGTCGGGTCGGCGTCTTCGCCGCGCGCCTTCGCGGCGCGCGGTCGTGCGGTCCGGGCGAACTTCTGCGTTTCGAGCCTCGCGATCAGCGCGTCGAGCGCCACATCGAGCACGACCGAGAGCTCACCCGATGGATTGCGGTGACTCATGAGCGCCTTGGCCCATTCGAGCTTGTCGCGCGTCGCCCCCGAGATGGTCACCTGCAGCGCGAACCGTTCAGGCGCCAGCGGGGTGACTCGCGGCGCCACCTCCGCGGGCGGCGCAACTGGCGCCGGGGCCAGTTGATTCGTGCACAGCGGTTCCGTCGACGGAACAATCGGCGCGATGCGCTCGGGCACGTCGGCGCGCGGGGCGAGGCGTGCGATCAGCATCTCGATCTCGAGCTTGCTCCGGTGTGTCGCTTCCGCGATCAGGTGGTCGACGTTGACGTCGCTCAGGTGCGGTGCGAGCAAGACCACGCCGCTCAGGTGCAGGCGTCCATCGGCGATGGCCTCGAAGATCTGCGGGAACGTGCGGCCGGCGCGTGCGGCGCGTATCCGCGTGAACGCGGCGTCCGCTGAGAGGTGCAGCACGCGCGTGCAATACGCGTGCATCGAGGAGCATGCGGCCGGCTTGAACAGCTCGCGGGCATCGACCTCCGCGATGTGCGCGATCAACATGGCCGTCGTCTGCCGGTCGGCGGACACCAGCGCGGCCAGGTCGGCGAGCAGCTTCTCATCAGCGACGTGCGTGAGCGTGTAGGCGGGCATGAACCGTCCTACCACGACGAAAATCGTGCTCGCAGAATGCGCTCGGAGCGACGACGAGCCCTCTGGAATCGCGAATCGACCCGGCTCGCTCGATCGTCGCGCACATCGCATCCTGTGCGCGCTGGTGACCGATCAGCACGCGCTTCTCCGGCGCGCGCTTCGCGTCGCCGGCGAGGTCGTCAAGCACATTCTTGCGATCCGCATCGGGTCGCGACGATTCTTCGACGGAGATCGTCCGCACGTGCGCCGCGAACGCTCGAACAGCTCGAGGCGCTCATGCCCCGCACGTCGCCGTGACGGCGGACCGCGCGATGCGGTAGTGTCGCGGCGATGTTCCGGGCCCGGGGGCTCTCCGCGATCGCGCTGCCGGCGCTCGTGTGCGCGCTCGCCGCGATTACCGCGGCACCGCGCACGGCGGCGGCGTCGCCGCTCGAGCTGTTCGGGTTCGGCGGGCGATCGCCCGGCCTCGCCGGCGCGGGCGTCGCCTCCACGGAAGGCTACGACGCGACGTACGTGAATCCGGCGGGGCTCGGGCTGGTGAAGCGCAAGCGCGCCACGATCGGCGGGATGTACGGCGACTTCGCGCTGGCCACGAACGGCGAGGCGACGGGCACGGACCCGGCGAGCGGGCTCGTCATCGGCGGTGCGGTGCCCATGCCGCTCGGCGGCGCCGCCAGGGATCGGGTCGGCATCGGCTTCGGGTTCCACATCCCGACCGAGGCCATCAACCGCGCCCGCGCGCCGTTCCCCGGCGACCCGGTGTTCACGCTGCTCGAGAACCGGTCGCACGTGATCGGGCTGCAGTTCGCCGTCGGCGTGCGCATCAAGCCACGGCTCGCGATCGGGCTCGGGCTCAACTCGCTCGCCGTCCTCCGCGGCGGCATCGACGTCACCACCGACGGCTCCGGCCGGTTCACGACGCAGTCGGAGCAGCGGCTCCTCACGCGCTTCGCGCCCATCGTCGGCGCGCGCTGGCATCGCAGCGACCGGCTCGACATCGGCGTCGTCGTGCGCGGGCCGTCGCGCTCCGACTACGACATCGCGGTCACCAACGATCTCTCCGAGGTCCTGCCCATCACGCTCCCCGCGATCCGCATCGCCGGCGCCGCGCAGTACGACCCGCTCACGATCGCCGCCGAGGCGGCCTGGAAGTGGAAGCCGACGGTCACGCTCACGGGGCACCTGGCGTGGGCGCACTGGAGCGGCTTCCCGCTGCCGACGCAGAACCCGACCACGGGCACGCCGCCGCAGGAGGCGCCCAGCTTCCACGACACCGCGATCCCGCGCATCGCGATCGAGCACACGCGCGCCGCGCTCGGCGGCACGTTCACGGCGCGCGGCGGCTACGCGTTCCTGTGGTCGCCCGCGCCCGAGCAGACCGGGCGCCAGTCGCTCCTCGACAATCACCGGCACCTCGTCGCCGGCGGGCTCGGGCTCGACTGGCCTGGTCGTCTCGTCCCGCTGCACATCGACGCGTGGGTGCAGCTGCACGCGCTGCAGCCGCGCACGCACACCAAGGACGCCGGGCGCTTCCTGCCCGAGGAGACGCCGCCGTTCGACGTGATGAAGACGAGCGGCCACATCGTCGTCGGCGGGCTCACGGTCGGAGTGGACCTGTGAGGATCACGGCCGTCACGCTCGCCGCGCTCGCCGCGCTCGCCGCGCTCGCCGCGCCCGCCGCCGCCAACCCGGTCGACCTCTTCGGCTTCGGCGCACGCGCGCAGTCGATGGGCGGCGCCATGACGGCCGGCACCGACGACGCCAGCGCCAACTACTACAACCCCGCGCGGCTCGCCGGCACCGACGACATCCGCATCGACGTCGGCTACCAGCTGGCGCAACCGGTCCTCTCCATCGACGGCAACGGGCAAGCCGTCGACTCGTCGCGCGGCCTCGCCATCGGGCTCGCCGTGCCCGGCAAGCTCGCCGCCGCGCGCATCGCCATCGGCGCCGGCCTCTTCCTCCCCGACCAGCAGATCACGCGCACGCGCACGCTGCCGTCACCGCAGCCGCGCTGGTCGCTCTACGACAATCGCCCGCAGCGGCTCTTCCTCGCCGCCAACCTCGGCATCTCGTTGCCCGGCCACATCTCGATCGGCGCCGGCATCTCGTACATGTCGTCGACGCAGGGTGACGTGCGCCTCGAGGGCATCGTCGGCTTCCCCGACGCCTCGACGTCGCAGCTCATCCTCAACATGGACGTCGACCTCAAGACGATCCGCTACCCGCAGGCCGGCGTCTCGTGGGACGTGCGCCCGTGGCTCACGCTCGCCGCCACGTATCGCGGCGGCTTCCGGCTCATCCTCGATCAGACCTTCGACATCCGCGGCGACATCGGCACACCGGGCTCGCCGCCGCTCGTCGACAACGGCTACCTCCACCTCCGCTCGATCGCGCAGGATCTCTTCCAGCCGGCGCAGGTCACCGCCGCCGCGCACGCGCGCATCACGCCGCGCCTCGCCGTCGCGTTCGACCTCTCGTGGCATCGCTGGAGCGTGTACGAGAACCCGGCGGCGCAGATCCAGATCGAGCTCGACCTCGCCGACTTCAACGACCTCGTGAACATCCCGCCGCAGGATCCGCTGCCGGTCCCGCACTTCCACGACATCGCCATCCCGCGCCTCGGCGTCGAGTACATCGCGCGCGCGACGCCGCGCCGGACCTGGCGCGTCCGCGGCGGCTACGCCTACGAGCCGTCGCCGACGCCCGAGCAGTTCGGCGCCACCAACTTCATCGACAACGACAAGCACGCGCTCTCGGCCGGCGCCGGCGTCGAGATCCCCGGCGTCGGCGGCGTCGTCTTGCGCCCCGTCACCATCGACGTCTCGCTCGTCACCACGTTCCTGCCCGAGCGCGCGCACCACAAGCTCATCGCCGCCGACCCGGTCGGCGACTACCGCTCGAGCGGCTTCGTGCTCGCCGGCTCGCTCTCGTCGAGGTGGCGCTTCTGATGCGGGCGATCGCGCTGCTGCTCCTCGTGTCTGGCTGCGGCGTCTCCGGCTGCGGCATCGGCTTCGCCGACGACGCCTCCGGCGGCAAGAATGACCTGCCCAGCGTCGGCGCGGGCCCGTACCGCAAGCTCGCCGCCGACGAGAACACGCCGGCCGACGAGCCGTGGCTCGTCACCGAGCGGACGATCGACTTCACCGAGCCCGCGATCGTCGCGCGCGCCGGCGGCGGCTTCACGTTCTTCGTCACGCGCGAGTCTCCGGACCCTCCGGTCGGCGACAGCGAGATCTGGCGCGGCGCGATCCTCGATCCCACCGAGATCCCCGACGAGCCGATCGCGCCCGTCCTCACCGCCGACGCCGCGTGGGAAGAAGGCCACGTCGCCGCCCCTTCGATCGTCGACCTCGGCGGCGATCGCCTGCTCATGTTCTACGAGGGCGGGCTCGCCACCCGCGCGCTCGGCCGCGCCGAATCCAGCGACGGCGGTCACACGTGGACGAAGTCCGCCGCGCCCGTCCTCACCGACGCCGCGCTCGCGTCGGTCGCCACCGACGGCGCCCTCTGGCTCGCCGCGTTCACGCGTCCCGGGCCGTCCGCCGAGCCCGGCATCTTCCTCGCCCGCTCGGACGACGGCCTCACCTGGGTCGCCGACACCACCGCGATTCTCCTACCGAGCGGGATTCCCGATTCGTTCGAGGAGGTCGCCGTCTCCTCTCCGCACCTCGCCTGGCTCGAAGAATCGACAGGCCGCGGCCACTGGGCGCTGTGGTACGGGGGCCTCGAGGACCTGCCGGACCCCGGCGACGCACCGCGCTACGCCGTCGGATATGCGGCTTCTTTCGACGGGATGGACTGGGATCGCCTGGGCGGCGGTCGTCCGGTCCTCTCGGCGCCCGCCGGCGCCCCCACGGTGATCGTCGACGGCCCGCGCGCCACGCTGCTTTTCGATGCCGCCAACGGTCGTCGGCTGGCGGTCGGCGTCGCCTTGCACCCGTAAAGCCGTGATACCGTCGCACTCGCGCGGGCTTTACGCCGCGCAGCGGCATGAAGGTCAAGTTCTGGGGCGTCCGCGGCTCCATCCCGGTGCCCGGGAAGAGCACCAACCGGTACGGCGGTAACACGTCGTGCGTCGAGATCCGTCCGCGCGGCGGGTGGCCCATCGTGATCGACGCGGGCACCGGCATCCGGCGGCTCGGCAAGCACCTGATGGACGGCGCCTTCGGTGAGGGCGGCGGCACCGCGCACATCCTCATCAGCCACACGCACTGGGATCACATCCAGGGCATGCCGTTCTTCTCGCCGCTCTATCGACGCGGCAACAAGATGCACGTGTTCGCGCGCCAGCAGGCCGACACGCACCTGCAGGCCGTGTTCGCGTCGCAGACCGAGGACCCGTACTTCCCGGTGCCGCTCACCGCGCTCGAGGCCGACATCCAGTTCCACGAGCTCGTCGAGGGATCGCGCTTCGAGATCGACGGCGCCACCGTGTCGTGCACGCGGCTCAACCACCCGTGGGTGGCGATGGCGTATCGCCTCGACTGCGACGGCGCGGCGGCGGTGTACTGCTCCGACACCGCGCCCTTCACCGACATCCTGCTCGAGCACGAGTTCATCGCCAAGCCGCCGGTCCCGGGCGAGACGCTGCCGCGCGCGATGGCCGACAAGCTGGCGCAGATGCGCGCCGGCCTGGTCGCGCTGTGCAAGGGCGTCGACCTCCTCATCTACGACACGCAGTTCACCGTCGAGGAATATCGCCAGCGCCCGCACTGGGGCCACTCGACGCCCGAGGACGCGCTCATCATCGCGCGCGAGGCCGGCGTGAAGACCCTGTGCCTCTATCACCACGCGCCCATGCGCACCGACGAGGCGCAGGACGCGATCCTCATGTCGACGCGCTGGACGGCGAAGCAGGCCGGCGATCCGTTCGAGGTCATCGCCGCGTACGAGGGGTTGGAGCTGACGCTCGGAGATGACGCTTGAGGGTCACGTTCTGGGGCGTGCGCGGCTCGATCCCCGCGCCCGGACCCGAGACCAATCGCTACGGCGGCAACACGTCGTGCGTGTCGGTGCGCTCGGCGAGCGGCGAGCTCGTCATCATCGACATGGGCACCGGGCTCATGCACCTCGGCAACGCGCTCCTCGCGACCGAGTTCGGCAAGGGGCAGGGCACGGCGACGATCCTGCTCTCGCACGCGCACTGGGATCACATCCAGGGCCTCGGGTTCTTCCCACCGGTGTTCATCCCCGGCAACCAGTTCACGCTCTACGGCCACGCGAAGTCGTCCTCGATGCTCGAGGGCATCCTCGAGGGGCAGATGAACCCGAACTTCTCGCCGCTGTACACGCTGAAGAACCTCGGCGCGACCTTCGAGGTCAAGGCGATGGCGGCGGGCGCGAAGTACGACGTCGGCGGCGCCACCGTCACCGGCGTCGCCAACCCGCACGGCTCGACCACCGCGCTCGCGTTCCGGATCCAGGAAGGCGAGCGCTCGTTCGTCTACGCGTCCGACGCGGGGTATCCGGACTCCAGCCCGAGCAAGGATGCCCTCGCGCTCTACAAGGACGCGACCGTCCTCCTCCACGACACGACGTACACGGTGAAGGATCAGGCGCGCCGCCGGAACCGTGGGTTCTCCAGCTACGTGGATGCCGCGGGAGCCGCGGTGGCCGCCAAGGTCCAGCACCTCGTGATGTTCCACTACGATCAGG
>DATLEB010000152.1:0-34960 GCA_035525615.1 Kofleriaceae bacterium
GACGAGATCGCCGCCCGCGTCGCGGATCGGCTGCGCGCGGTCGGCCTCGCCGGCAGCGAGGCCAAGATGCCATCGCAGCTGTCGGGCGGCATGAAGAAGCGCGTCGGGATCGCGCGCGCGACCATCGCGGCGCCCGAGCTCGTCCTCTACGACGAGCCCACCGCTGGCCTCGACCCCGTGACCACGTCGAAGATGTACGACCTCCTCCGTGCCGATCACGACCAGAGCGGCGCCACCGCCATCGCGGTCTCGTCGGACGTGGCGGCGCTGGTCACCTTCGTCGACACCGTGGTGTTCGTCTACCAGGGCCGCGCCCACTACCAGGGACCTGCGGCCACGGTGGCCGACGCGCCCGACCCCGTCGTGCGTCAGTTCGTTCGCGGCGCCCTCGACGGCCCGCTCGTGGGATAGGCTCCGCAGGTAGACACGATGTTCCCCGGGGAGAAGGCGATCACCAACGTCGGCAGCCGCGCGGTCGCGGTGAGCCGGGAGATCGGTGGCATCACGATCCTGTTCGCCCAGATCCTGCGCGCGCTCCTGCCGCCGCGCCTCGACAGCCGTGAGCTGGTGAAGAACCTGCACAAGATGGGCAACCGCTCGGTGCCCATCGTCGCGCTGACCGCGTTCTTCACCGGCGGCCTGATGGTGGTGCAGGCGGCGCCGTTCGTGCAGCGGCTGCAGGCGACGTCGCTCGCCGGCTGGGCCGCGGGCTATGCGGTCTTGCGCGAGGTCGGGCCCATCCTCATCGCGCTCATGTTCTCCGGGCGCGTCGGCGCCAACAACACCGCCGAGCTCGGCACCATGTCGGTGACCGAGCAGCTCGACGGCCTGCGCGCGCTGGCGATCGATCCCATCCGCTACCTCATCGTCCCGCGCGTGGTCGCGATGATGGTGATGCTCGTGTGCCTGACGGTGATCGGGGACCTCATCGCGCTGCTCGGCGCGATGCTGGTCGCCAAGGCGATCCTCGATATCGAGTTCGGCATCATGTACGCGAGCTTCGTCGAGAACCTGGCGCCGGCAGACTTCCTGCACGGCGTCTACAAGTCGATGGCGTTCGGCCTCTCGATCGCCGTGACCTCCTGCTACTTCGGCGTCACGGTGCGCGGCGGCGCCGTCGGCGTGGGGCGCGCCGTGAACGCCGCCGTCGTCGCGGCCGCGGTGTCGGTGATGCTCCTCGACTTCTTCCTCACGTACCTGAACGTATGAGCTTCGTCGTCAGTGCCGTGTCCGCGGTCGGCGCCTTCGCCGTCGGAGGCGTGCGCGCGGCGTTCGAGCTGTGGATGGTGTTCGTCGGGACCATCGCCGGGATCTGGCGCATGTACGGACGGCGCGGCGCCAAGCGCTCGCCGGGCGCGCTCGTCGAGCAGATGCACGTCATCGGCAACAAGTCGCTGCTCTTCATCTTCGTCACCATCGGCTTCATCGGGATGGTGATGATCTATCAAGCGTGCCTGCAGTTCGGCCGCGCCATCGGCGACCTGTCGCAGGTCGGCGTGCAGTTCGCGCGCCTCATCGTCTCCGACCTGGGGCCGACGCTCACGGCGATGATGCTGTCGACGCGCGTCGGTGCCGGCATCGCCGCCGAGATCGGGTCGATGAAGGTGACCGAGCAGGTCGATGCGCTGCGCATGTCGGGGGTCCTGCCCGTCGACTACCTGCTCGTGCCGCGCTTCCTCGCGTCGATCGTGATGACGCTGTCGCTGTCGATCCTGGCGTGCGCGATCATGTACGGCGCCGGCGGCATGACCGCGTACCTCTCGTTCGAAGTGAACCCGCGCATCTTCTTCGACCTCGCGATGGTGCAGCCGCGCCACGTCATCCTCGGGCTGCTGAAGGCGCTCTGCTACGGCGCGGCGATCCCGATCGTCAGCGGCTTCTGCGGCCTGCGCGCTCGCGGCTCGAGCGAGGGCGTCGGCTGGGCCACGACCGCGGCCGTGGTCGGCAGCTCGTTCGCGGTGATCGCGCTCGACTTCGCGCTCAGCGTCGGCGCGCTCTGGCTCCTGGGCGGTGACGTATGAGCGCGACGACCTCGTCGCCGCCCCAGTCGTCGGCCCGCTCGCTCATCGAGTTCCGCGACGTGCACAAGGCGTTCGACGGCAAGCCGGTCCTGCGCGGCATGACGCTGACCGTCGCCAAGGGCGAGATCCTCTTCATCATCGGCACCTCGGGCGTCGGCAAGTCGGTGACCATCAAGCACCTGGTCGGCTTCCTGAAGATCGACACGGGTGAGATCTGGTTCGACGGCAAGCGCGTCGACCAGCTCGACGAGAAGGGCTTCTACGCCGTGCGGCGACGCGTCGGCATGGTGTTCCAGAACGCCACGCTCTTCGACTCGATGACGCTGGCCGAGAACGTCGCCCTGCCGCTCCGCAAGCACCAGCGGATGCGCCACACGTCGGCCATGGCCGAGGCGATGGGGCGCCTCGAGCAGGTGTACCTGACCGGCTTCGCCGATCGCTTTCCGGCCGAGCTCTCCGACGGCATGCGCAAGCGCGCGGCGATCGCGCGCACGCTGACGATGAAGCCCGAGGTGGTGCTCTTCGACGAGCCGACCACGGGGCTCGACCCCGTGAACGCGCGCCGCATCGACCGGCTCATCCTCGAGCTGTCGCGCGACCTCGGCGTCACGGCGATCGTCGTGTCGCACGACCTCGCGTCCATCTTCTCGATCGCCGACCGCGTCGCGTTCCTGTACCAGGGGCGCGTGCACGCGGTCGGCACGCCGCAGGAGATGCGCGACAGCGCCGACCCGATCGTGCAGCAGTTCATCCAGGGCCAGTCGTCCGGCCCGATGGAGACGCCCGGCTTCTAGCGCGGGCAGTGTATCTTCACTCGATGGCAGGCCGCGAGACGCGCGAGGACCACTCCAGCGCGCATGTCGCGATCGCAACGGCGCCCGTCGCGATCGTCGTGGTCGACGGCGACCGCGTGGTGCGGCGGGTCCACGCGGTGCCTGGCAACGGCGTGACCATCGGGCGCACGGGTGAGGCCGGCGTGGCCGTGGGGCTCGACGACGATCTGGTCTCCCGGCAGCACGCGCGGGTGCGCTGGAGCGGTGGCCTGTGGCGCGTGCAGGATCTGGGCAGCCGCAACGGCACCAGCGCCGACGGCGGACGCGTGGCTGGCGAGGCCGAGGTGCCGCTCGCCGGCGACGGCGTGCTCCGCACCGGGCGCTCCGTGATCCTGCTGGTCCGCGACGGTCGCGGGCACGAGGTGGCGCCCGCGGACGAGCCCGACCGGATCGTCGGCCCCGAGCTGGCGCGGGCGACGAGCGCGGTCGCGCGTGCGGCGTCGCAGCCGACGCTCCTCGTCCTCGGCGAGAGCGGCAGCGGCAAAGAGGCGGCGGCGCGCACGTATCACGAGGCGGGGCCGCGCGCCGGCGGGCCCTTCGTCGCGGTCAACGGCGCCACGATCGGCGCGAGCGTGGCCGAGCGCCTGCTCTTCGGCGCGCGCCGCGGCGCGTACTCGGGGGCCACCGACGCGACCGGCTTCGTGCAGGCGGCGTCGGGCGGGACGCTGTTCCTCGACGAGGTCGCCGAGCTGGATCTCGCGGTGCAGGCCAAGCTCCTGCGCGTGATCGAGACGCGCGAGGTCGTGCCGCTCGGCGCCACCAGCGGCACGGTCGTCGACGTGGGCATCGTCGCGGCGACGCACGTCGATCTCGAGGCGCGCGTCGCCGCCGGCCAGTTCCGCGCCGACCTCTACTACCGGCTGGCGCGGCCGGTGGTCGTGATCCCGCCGCTGCGCGCGCGCAAGGCCGACATCCCGCGCCTCGTCGAGCGCGTGCTCGCCCGCGCCGGCGCCGCGCTGCGCCCGCATCCGCGGCTGGTCGAGGCCGCGTGTCTGCGGCCGTGGCCGGGCAACGTGCGCGAGCTGGTGAGCGCCCTCGAGGCCGCGGCCGCGCGGGCGATCGAGGCGGGACGCGACGTCGTGCGCGCCGAGGATCTCGACGGCGGCGTCGCGCTCGGTGCCGCGCCGGCCGCCCCGCCGGCATCGCCGGCCGAGCCGCCCGACGTCACCCCCAACGATCCCGAGTCGCCGGAGCGGGCGCGCGTCCTCGCCGCCCTCGATGCCGCCGGCGGGAACCTGAGCGCGGCGGCGCGCGCGCTCGGCCTGCACCGGACGCAGCTCTACCGGGTGATGGACCGCCTCGGGCTGCGTCGCGACCCCGACTGACACACGTCGACACGGCGGCCCCGTGTCAGGTGTGTCGACGTCCGTGTCGCCGGCGTGTCGTCGGCGCGGGCCGCGCACGGGGTGACGCGGACCTGCGCGGCGTCGCGCCGTGGTCCGCGGCTTGCTGAGAGGTCCGCCATGCGCCTCATTCGTTCGTTCGTGCTGCTCGTGGCCGCCACGCTCGCGGCGTGCGGCTCGGTCAAGCCTGCCCTGCCCGACGCGGAGCCCGGCGACGACGCCGGCGCGACCGACGCGCCTGACGTCGTGAACGTCGACGGTGGCGTGGACGCGAGGATCGATGCCGGCATCGACGCCCCACCGCCGCCACCCGGCCAGGAGCTCACGACCGGCGGCGGCCGCATGAGCGGCGTGAACTACACGCTCGACGTGCAGCTCGGCCACCCCGTCGGACAGCGCGCCGTGCAGGGCGCCGCCAGTCGCCTCGAAGCCAACACCCCGATCAAGCCCTGACGACGACCCCGACCACGACCTGGAGGAATCTCGATGAAACGACTCTCGACCACCATCCTCGCGCTCGCCCTCTGCTGCGTCGCCGCCGACGCCTGGGCCGTGCCCGCCACGCTCTCCTTCACCGGCCGCCTGAGCACGGCGAACGGCCCCGTGAACGGCAACGTCGGCATGACGTTCGCGCTGTTCGCGCAGGCCACCGGCGGCACCGCCGTGTGGACCGAGACGCGGCCGAGCGTCATGGCCGAGGCCGGCCTGGTGTACGCCGAGCTCGGCGGACTCACCACGCTCGACGAGACCGTCATCACCGACGCGCCGCTCTTCCTCGAGATCCGCATCGGCAACGAGACGCTCGTGCCGCGCCTGCCGCTGCAGTCGGTCCCCTATGCGATCCGCGCCGAGGTCGCCAACAGCGCCGACACGCTCGGCACCATCGAGCCCGACGACGTCGTCACCGGCCTCACCGCCGGCGCCGGCATCGCGGTGGCGCGCAACGGCAACGCGGCGACGCTCGGCCTGGCGCCGTGCGCTGCCGGTCAGGTACTGAAGGCCGGCGCGGGCGGCGCGTGGACGTGCGCCGCCGATGTCGACACCGACACCAACACCACGTACACCGCGAGCAACGGCGTCGCGCTGAACGGCAGCGTGTTCGGGCTCGCGCCATGCAGCAGCGGTCAGGTGCTCAAGGCCGGCGCGGGCGGCACGTGGACCTGCGCCGCCGACACCGACACCGATACGAACACCACGTACTCGGCGGCCGCGAACAGCGGCGTCGCGCTCAGCGGCACCGCGTTCGGCCTCACGACCTGCGCGAGCGGTCAGGTGCTCAAGGCCGGCGCGACCGGCGGAACGTGGGCCTGCGCGGCCGACGCCAGCACGACGTACAGCGCCGGCAGCGGCATCACGCTGAACGGCACCACCTTCGCCACCGACAACACCGTCGTCGCGCGCAAGGACAGCGCGGCCGGCACGCAGACGTTCGACGGCGGCACGATGGTGTGGGACTACACCAGCAACCGCATCGGCATCGGCACCGTGACGCCGCAGGAAGCGCTCGACGTCGCCGCGCCCGTCAGGCTCGATACGATGCGCCTCTTCCGCAAGTACGGGAACAACGGGACGGCATCGTGCACGGACTTCTGCCGCTCGGCCGGCCACGCCGGCGGAACCGGCAACTGCGTCTCGGCCCGCACCACCGGTGGCACGTACATCGACTGCAGCTTCGCGCCCGGCCTCGGCCAGGACCCGATCTGCATGTGCGCGGGGTTCTGAGCGTCGCAACGGTCAGCGCTGCAGGCGCGCGAGCAGCTCGTCGCGCCAGCGGTCGGCGCCGCAGCTCGCGTCGGATGCGGCGATGACGTCGGCGGCGTGCACCAGCTCGTGCACGACCGCCGAAGACAGCTCGGGCGTCTTCTCCGCGAAGAGCGTGAGGATGAAGTAGGCCAGGTTGTCGAGGATGGCGGCGGCGTGCGCGGCGGTGGCCGGGCTCGGCCCGCGCGACGCCCAGTGCGCGCGCACCCAGGGCAGGACGACGTCGGGCACGTGCCTGACGCTGCGCGCGGCCCACAGCGTGTAGTCGTCGCGCTCCGGCAGGTCGGTCAGGTAGACGAAGGCCAGCGGCGCCGCGGCGTGCGTGGCCCGCAGCCAGACGTCGATGGTGTCCGAGAGCAGCGCGCGGTCGCCGCCATCGAAGTGCTTATCGAAGCGGTCGGCGGTGCCGGCGTAGAGGAAGTCGCGGCTCCACGCGAGCTCGTGGCGCAGCGGCTGCGGGACCAGCTCGACCAGCGCGTCGCGCGCCTCGGCCGGGATGGTCTCGACGAAGAACAGGCCGCAGCCGACGTTGCGGCGCAGGCCGCCGTGCGTCGGCGCGCACAGGAGCGGGAACGGATCGGATGCGGGCTCGGCGGTCACGACACGCTCACGGCAGGCTCGGCGTCGTCCCTGGCTCGCGGCGCGGCGCGCGCGGCGGCAGGCCGCGGTGATCGTCGGGGTGCCCGATGATGCGCCACGGCGAGCGCTTCAACATCTTGCCCAGGTCCTTGGCGTCCTCGGGAAACTCGGGGTCGCGCGAGAGCTTCATCATGCTGCCCTCGCCGCGCTCGATGACCGCCAGCAGCTCGCGGGTGTTGGCGAGCAGCGCGTCGGCGCGCGCCATGATGCGGTCACCGTCCTCGAGCACGTCGCGCAGCCGCGCCAGCGCCTCGGGCGCAGCCTCGCCGGCCTGCCGCTTCACGCGATCGAGGTCCTTCATCACGGCATCGGCGGCCGTGCGTACGCGTGCCAGCGCGGCGCGCGCGTGGTCGATGGTCTTGCCGGCGCGCGACGCGAGCGCGCGCAGCTCGGCCGGCGTCGCGCCCGCGCTCTCGAGCGTCTCCTGCAGCTCGCGCGCCTCGCGCCACAGGCTGGCCAGCTCGACGCCCAGCGTGGCGTACGCGCCCGGCGATGGCTCGACGTCGACCAGCGTCTTCGAGAGCTCGGCGACCGCCGCCTGCAGCGCGTCGAGGTCGGGGCGCACCGCCTCGCGGAACGCGCGCGACTTCTCGAGGTTCTCCCAGGTGCGCTGGAGCGCGCTGTCGATCGACGGCGGATCCACGCCCTGGATCTCGTCGCCGGCCTGCACCGGGCGCCCCGGCTCCTGGGTCGCGCCCGGCTTGGGGCCGACCTCGAGGTAGCGGTCGCTCAGCACGCCCTTCGACGAGATGAAGTAGTCGCCGTCGATCGGCACCATGTGCCGGTAGCCGTCGTCGACGCGGACGATGGCGATCGAGCCGCCGTGCTCGCCGAGCGCGATGCTCTCGACCTTGCCGGCGGTACGCCCGGCGACGATGAGCGGCGCGCCTTCCTTGAGCGAGCCGCTGTGGTTGAAGCGCACGCGGATGCGGATGCCGCCGCCGAAGTCGAGGCGCGGCAAGATCGCGACGACGAACACCGCCGCGGCGAGGATGACGCCCATCATGATGGCGCCCACGCGCCCCTGCGCCTGCTGGTCGCCACCGGGTATCACGCGGTCCCCGCTATTCCTTCCAGAAGAACTTCCACGGATTGCGCTTGAGGTCGCGGATGAGCTCGCGCACGTCGACGTAGACGTCGTCCTTCACGAGGAGCGCGCCCGCCGTGCCCTTGCCCTTGCGCAGGTCGGTGACCATGCCGTCGACGTTGTCGATGAGGCCGCCCGCCTTCTGCACGGCGGTTGCCGCCTTGTCGGCGACGGCGATGGCGCGCTCGACGCGATCCTCGGTGATGATGCCGGTCACGCGCCGGCCGTCCTGGAGCAGCGCGACCGCCTCCGGCGACACGGTGTCGATCGCCTTCTTGCCCGACACCAGCACGGCGTCGGCGTCGGCGACGGTCTTGCGCACCATGGCGGGATCGAGGCCGGCGTTCACCTTCTGGAGCGTCTCGTTGGCCTCGGCGGCCAGGCCGCTGGTCGACACGATGAGCTTGCCGACCTGCTCCTTGTTCTCCTTCAGCAGCTGGTCGACCGAGCCGACCGCGCTCGCGCTGTTCTTCAACAGATTCTTGATCGTGTCGCGATCCTCGACGAGGACCTCGGACAGCGAGTCGAACACGTCGTAGAGGCGCGCCAGCACGAGGTCGGTGCGCGGCGGGTTGCGACCGACGACCTTGCTGCCGGCCGCGAGCGCGGGCTCGTCCCAGTTCCGACCCGGCACGATCTCGAGGTACTGCTCGCCGAGCACGCCGGCCGTGTTGATGAAGAACTCGGCGTCCTTGCGGATCGACTCGCGCGCGCGGTTCTCGACCCACGCCTCGACGCGCACGTAGACGCGGCGACCGGTCGACGCGTCCAGCTTGCCGCCCATGAAGTGGACGTCCTCGACCTTGCCGACCTTGATGCCGGCCACCTTCACGGGCGCGCCCGGCTGCAGGTTGCCGCTGTACTCGTAGTCGACGTAGATCGTGTAGCCGCCCGACAGCGAGAAGTTGCCGAGCACGAACACGAAGCCAGCCAGGATCACCGCAGCGACGATGATCAGGAGGCCGACCCGAAACTCGAGGCCGCGCTCACGCATCCGCCCGCGAGGCTAACACGGGGTACCGGCTGAGGCTGATTCCCCAGGTATACAGATGCCGTTCTGATGTCGGGTCCGCGACGCGGCCCGACATCAGAGGCCTCGGGCCTCAGAGGCCTCAGGCGTCGGGCGGCGCGTCGGTCTCGGCGTCGACGGCTGCGTCGATCGAGGGCGCATCGATCACCCGTGCGTCGATCTGCGCGGCGTCGATCTGCGCGGCGTCGACGCCCGGCGGCGCGTCGGTCTCCGCCGCATCGACCGCCGTCTCGTCCGCGTCGACCTGCAGCGCGTCGGCCGTGACGTTGCCGGCGCAGACCGGCGGGCTGGCGCCCAGGTCACAGACCAGGCCGGCCGCGCACTCCGACGACGCCACGCACTCCTCGCCCGCCTCTTTCAATGACGACCCGCCGCAACCCACCAACAAGCACGCAATGCCTGAGAGGAGGATCGACCGCATGGGCCCGAGCGTAACCCAACTCGGGCCCGAGGTCTGAGGTCTTCTTACTCGCGGACGAGGTCGGCCGGAGCCGTCTCGAAGTTCAGCTCGACCGAGATGCCGTCGACGAACCGCTTCTTGCCGCGGCTGTCGAGCGCCTCGCTGCACTGCTTGACCACGCCACCGACGGTCGTGTCCTCGACCACGGTGCCGTCGCCGTCGATACAGGTGTCGACCACCTGCGTGTTGGGATCGCCGTCGAGGTTCTTGTCACAGAACGCCTCGAGGCCGTCGCGATCGACATCGATGTCGGGCGTGCGGCAGCCCGCGTGCGGGCTCGACGGCGGCAGCGCCGGCAGCGCGAGCAGCGGGCCGAGCACGTTGGCGAACACGGCGTCGAGCAGCGAGTTCTCGGGCGTCAGGCTGATCTCGGGGACGTCGAGGCCGCGGATCGTGTCCGCGGTGTTGCCGTCGATCACGCCGCCGAGGCGGCCGTTCATCGAGACCACGCGGCCACCGGCCTGCGCGATGTCGGCCTCGACGGTGGTGCCGGTGATCTTGAGCGTGAGCTCGATGCCGTCGGTGACGGGCACCGAGACCTGGAACAGCGACGGGCCGGCGACCAGCTTGTTGTCGGCCGAGATCGTGCCCGAGGTGAACGCGATGAGCGGTTCGCCCGCGTCGTCGAACCCGCGCGGGTCGAGGCGGATCGTGTCAGGCGTCGCGTCGTAGGGGCTACAGCCCGTGACGACGCCCTGCCCGTCGGTCGTGCGATCGGCGACGCCGTCGCAGTCGTTGTCGTAGCCGTCGCCGCAGATCTCGGCCATCCCGGACTTCACCATGTTGCTGGTGTCGTCGCAGTCGCCGGCCATCGGCGACTGGCCGTCGCCGTCCATGTCCCCCATGTCCGTCGAGGCGGTCTGGTTGGGACCGTCGTTGACCTCGTCGGCCATGCCGTCACAGTCGTCGTCGAGCTTGTTGCCCGCGACCTCGGTGCCGGGGATGGCCATGACGTGATCGTTGCAGTCGCCGCCGTCGACGGCGGTGTCCTGGCCGTCGCCGTCGGTGTCTTCCTTGTAGAGGCCGAGGTAGAGCGCGAACTTCACGCACTCGTCGGCCCCCGACGCGGCCGGCATGTCGAACATCTCGAGCGGGATCAGGATGTCGTACGCGTCGAGCGACTCGAGGATGGCGTCGCGCGCCAGCGAGCCGACGCCCGCGAGCTTGTTGTCGGGATCGCCGTCGCCGTCGAGGTCGAAGCCATCCGCGAGATCGCCGATCTCGAGGAACGAGATGACCTGCCGGTGCTGACCGTTCAGCACCGAGATGGGTTCTCCCTCGCACTCGGGCTTCGGC
Source organism: Kofleriaceae bacterium (assembly GCA_035525615.1). Classification (GTDB taxonomy): domain Bacteria; phylum Myxococcota_A; class Polyangia; order Haliangiales; family Haliangiaceae; genus UBA2376. The sequence continues at coordinate 10,471 of DATLEB010000152.1, forward strand.
TCGAACAACGGTGGCAAGGTCGTTTCGCCGCCGCCGCAAGCACCGATCGAAATCAGGCTCGCCGCCGCGACCCCCCAGAACGACAGGGATAGGCTACGCAACATGTCTCCTCCTCGGCGCGCAGCATATGCATGGCGCTGACCGTGGGTCAACGACCGCGTTGGCGGCCGTGGTCACCGTCACCACGCTCCTCACCGTCGCGTGGCTCGCCGCGATCACGCCGGCGCGCGCGCACGTGCAGGCCTCGGTCGACGAGAACAACCGGTACTTGAAGCTGACGCCCATGGGCGATCGCGTGCGGCTCGCGTACACGATCTTCGTCGGAGAACGGCCCGGCGCGACGCTGCGCAAGCGCCTCGATCGCGACCGCGATGGACAGCTCGACGACGCCGAGGCGAGCGCGTACGGCAAGGAAATCGCCGCGCTCGTGCACCCTGCGGTGAGCGTCACGCTCGACGGGAAGCCTGCGAAGATCGCGTGGACGACGCTCGACGTCGGCCTTGGTACACCGTCTGTCGCGGCGGGCTCGTTCTCCGTCGATCTCGTCGGTTGGGTATGCGCGACCGGTGATTCGCATCGCATGGTGCTCGTCGATACAGTCGAGCTCGAGAAGCCCGGCGAGACCGAGGTGCGGCTCGAGGACGGACCCGGCGTGCACTTCGGCGTGCGCTCGATCGGCGGCACGGCGTTCGACGCGCTCGACACCAAGTGGACGGGCGCGGGTGGTCCGCTCACGCTCGGGCTCGACGTCGCCTACGCGGTGGACGGGGCGGCGCCTCGTCCGGCGGACGGACGTTGCAGCGGCGCCGCCGCCGGCTCCGAAAGCAGCAACGCCCCACGCTACTGGCTGTGGGGCGTCGCGTTCGCGGTCGTCGCGCTCGTCGCCGCGGCCGGCCGAGCGCTGCTCGGGAAGAATCAGCGGAAGGTGAACGGATAGCTGAACGAGCCGCCGTTCTGCGTCTTCGAGAACGTGGCCTTCTGGATCGCACCCGCGACGCACGAGCCGAGCGCCGGATCCGGGCTCTCCTTCACCGTCACGCTCGAGACCGCGCCGCTGCCGGCGACCTTCACCGAGACCTTCACGGTGCCCTTCGCGCTCGACTTCGCCGCGCAACCCTCGACGCGGCCGCGCACCTTCGAGATGCCCGCGGAGATGTCCGCCTTCTGCAGATCCTCGGGCAGGTTGCCGCCGCCGCCGCCGCCACCGCCGCCACCACCGGTGGCCTTGCCGCTACCGCCGCCACCACCACCGCCGCCACCGCCGCGATACTTCGAGCAGCACGCGGGCGGCCTGTCGGCGAGGAGGCACGCCACCTCGTCGAGGCACTTGCCGCCGGTGTCGCCACCCGACGAGCCGCCGCTGCTCGAGCCCTTGCTGGAGCCGCTGCTCGATCCGCGATCGCTACCGCTCGAGGCGCGGCTCGATCCACGGTCGCTGCCGCTCGACGCGCGGCTCGATCCGCGGTCGCTGCCGCTCGACGCACGGCTCGATCCGCGGTCGCTGCCGCTCGACGCGCGCGAGGAGCCCGAGTCGCTGCCGGCCGACGAACCGCTGTCGCTGCCGCCGCCCGCGCTCGCCGTCGCGCTGCCCGAGCCGGAGGCTTCACCACCTCCGCTGGCGCTGGCGCTGGCCGAACCGGGATCCGTCGCCGAGCCGGCGAGCACGTCCGAGGTGCCCTTGCCGCTCGCCTTGTCGCTGCCGCTGGCGCCGCCCATCGCGACCTGACCGCCGCCGCCGTCCTTCTTGCCGCCGGAGACGAGCACGACCACGACGATGACCAGCACGATCGCGAGCAACGCCACCGCGGCGAGCAGCGCGTACATGAGCTTGTTGTCCCGGCGACCCGCGCCGACGGTCGGGATGATCACCGCCGGCTCGCTGAACGCGGCCGTGGAGAACACCGGCAGATCGTCGATGGAGCCGACCTTGGGTCCGCCCGGTGCGGCACCCGCGCCGCCGCCGCCCTTGGCCGCGCCGCCGAGGTACGCCGACGCCATCGACCGGATATCGATGAGACCGGAGCCCTCTCCACCGCCGTGCTGTGCCGCGCCGCCCGACGACGACGAGCTGCTCGACGAGCTCGACGACGACGACGAGGCCGCCGCCGCCTTGGGGCTGTCGCTCGCGAGCGCGGCGAGGTTGTTGAGCGAGAACAGCACCGAGTTCTCGCTGCGTTGACCCTTCAGGCTCGACGGGCCCGCGGCCGCGGCCGCGGCCGGAGCCGACTTTCCGCCTCCGCCGAAGCCGGCGTCCGCCGACTTGCTCGACTTCTTCGCGCTCTGACCGAAGAGCTCGTCGGCGCCTTCGTCACCGTCCTCGGCCGACGCCTTGGCGGCGTGCGCCGCGAACACGTCGTTGGGATCGCTGCGCGAGGTGCCGCCCTCGTCGTAGTTGGAGCCGCCGAACATGCTCGACACGGCGTCGGCGCCGGCCGAGCCGCCGGTCGCGGCCGTCGTGCTTCCGCCCGCGACGATCGCGGAGAAGTCGGGAACCTGGGAGAGCGGCAGCCAGTCGGCGAAGCCCTCGCGCCAGATGTACGTCTCGGCGTCGATCTCGCCGGCGGCGAAGCGCTGGCCTACTTCGGCGACGCTGATCGGACCGACCTGCTCCTGATCGATGACGACGTGCCAGACCGCATCATCACCACCCGGCGCGCCCTCGGGGCCCTGGTCGCCGCCGTAGTCGTAGACGCGGGTCTCCTTTTGATCGAACTGCTGGCCCACGGGCGCGGCGGCCTCGTCGGCAGCGGCGCCGGCGTTGCCACGCACGACGATGATGTTGCTGCACTTCTTGCAGCGGATCTTGAAGACCTTGCCTTTGACCTTCTCGTCGGCAATCGAGTATTTCGCGGAGCACGCGTCGCAGACGATCTTCATGAGCGATTCCTGTCCCTCGTGTAGCGAGGGTCTCTTGGAGGCTTGGACCCCCAGGCCCCCAGGCCAGCTTGGCAAAAAATGCTATCACCCGCGCTGGCGTAAAGGCCAGTTCGGGCGACCAGTTACGCGGATCAGGCGGGGCTCCGCTACCCGGGCTACGAAGCCGCGGCGAACGGATCGCGCAGGATCATCGTCTCGACGCGGTCGGGTCCGACCGACACCAGGTAAAACGGCACGCCCGCGAGCTTGCCGACCTGCTCCACATAGGCACGCGTCGTAGCCGGCAGATCGTCCCACGTGCGGACACCTGCGAGCGAGCTCCAGCCGGGATAGCGCGCGAACACGGGCTCGGCGCGCGCGATGTCATCGAGGTCGGTGGGAAGCTCGTCGAGCTCCTGCCCATCGAGCTTGTAGGCCACGCACACCGCGACCTCGGGCAAGCCCGCGAGCACGTCGAGCTTGGTGAGCGCGAGTCCGTCCATGCCGGAGAGGCGCACGCCGAGGCGAAGCGCCGGAAGATCGAGCCAGCCGCAGCGGCGCGGGCGTCCGGTGACGGCGCCGAACTCGCCGCCGGCCTGGCGCAGCGACTCGGCGGCCTCCCCGTGCAGCTCGGTGGGAAACGGACCGCCGCCGACGCGCGTCGCGTACGCCTTCGTGATGCCGATGACGCGATCGATCTTGCTCGGCCCGATGCCGGTCGACTGGCACGCGCCGGCCGCGATCGTCGACGACGACGTGACGTACGGGTACGTGCCGTGATCGATGTCGAGGAGCGTGCCCTGCGCGCCCTCGAACAGGACGTGCTTGCCGGCGGCGATCTTGTCGACCACGAAGCGGCTGGCGTCACCGACGTACGGCTTCAGCTTCTCGCCGGCGGCGAGCGCGTCGTCGATCCACTGCGCGACCTCCGAGTCGGTCGGGACCTCGCCGCCGAGGTGGCGCACGACGGGGTTCATCTCCTCGAGGTTGGCGGCGACGAGCTCGCGCAGGCGCGCGGGGCGGAACAGATCGCGGATGCGCACGCCGCGACGGCCGACCTTGGCCTCGTACGCCGGGCCGATGCCGCGACGCGTGGTGCCGATGGCGCCGGCGGTGCGGTCCTCGCGCACGCCCTCGATGCGCTTGTGGTACGGCAGGATGACGTGCGCGTCCTGGCCGACGACGAGCTCGTTGTTCCTGAGCAGGCCGCGCGCCTGGAGCTGGTCGATCTCCTCGAGCAGCGAGCGCGGATCGATCACCATGCCGTCGCCGAGCACGCACGGCTTGTTGGGATGACAGACGCCCGACGGCACGAGGCGCGTGACGAGCTTCTCGCCGTTGATGACGAGGGTGTGGCCCGCGTTGGCACCGCCGCCGTAGCGCACGATCGTGTCGGCGCTCTCGGTGTAGATGTCGACGACCTTGCCCTTCCCTTCGTCTCCCCACTGCGCGCCAACGACGATTACTACGCTCATCAGGGCCTCCGACCGGCGAGAATAGAGGACAGCGGCGCGCCGTCGCCATCGAGGGCGGCGGTGATCGCCTGTGACGGGATCGCGGCGGTAGCGCCGGTGTGGGTGTCGTGGAGCGTCGCGCCCGCGAGATCGATGAGGTGCGTCCAGCCGGTCTCGACGGCGTAGCGCACGCGTGAGCCGGGGCTGGCGACGGCATCGCCGAGATCCACGGCGGCGCGCAGGCCGGAGGCGCGCAGGGTCGCGGCGATGGTGGCGGCGCGCAGGCCGTCTCCGGGAACGGCGCCCGTATCGACGACGATCAGCGCGCCCCGCGGCGGCGGCGGCGGTGCGACCCCGGCGGCGCGCTGCGCCTGCGCGATCGCCTCGATGTCGACGGCGAAGCCGATCGCGCGCGCGTCGCGGCCGTACCGACCGACGAGCTCGTCGTAGCGACCGCCGCGCAGGACGGCGTCGCCCGCGCCGCGCGCGTAACCCGCGAAGCGCAGGCCGGTGTAGTAGTCGAAGCCGCGCACCTCGCCGAGATCGACGGTGAACTGAACGCCGGGCAGGAGGCGCGCGGCCGCGGCCAGCGCGGCGGCGAGATCGTCGAGCGCGGCCTGGACCACGTCGGGCCACGGCAGCGCACGCGCGCGCGCCAGCACCTGATCGGCCGGGCCCGTGAGCCCGACCAGCGCCTCGGCGAGCGCGCCGCCGGCGCGCGCGACCTGCGCGCGATCCTTCTTGCCGAGCGCGCTGGCCAGCGCGGCACGCGACGCCTCGGGCGCGGCCTCGAGCACATGGCGCGTGGGCGCGACGTGGCCGACGTCGAGCGGCGCGGCCTCGACGCCGAGGTGCGCGAGCGTCGCCGACGCGACGGCGAGCGCCTCGCCGTCGGCCTCGGGGCCGCCGGCGTCGACGAGCTCGATGCCGGCCTGCAGGATCTCGCGCTGCGCGAGCGGACCGCGCTGCGCGGAGGTGAGGCGGTTGACGGCGCCCTCGTAGCAGAGGCGCAGCGGACCGGCGACGTCTCCGAGGCGCGTCGCGGCGATGCGCGCGACCTGCGGCGTGAAGTCGGGGCGCAGCGCGACCACCTCGCCCGAGCCCGGCTCGACGAAGCGGAGCGCCGCGGCGCGCGCGTCGGCGCCGAGGCCGCGCTCGAGCACGTCGGCGCACTCGAACACCGGCGTCACGAGACGCGTGTAGCCCCACGCCTCCAGCTCGCCGAGCACGCGCTCGGAGATGGCGCGACGGCGGGCGGCGGCGCGCGGCAGGAAGTCGCGCACACCGGCGGGCAGACGGACAGGGCTTGGTGGAGTCGACATATGAAATCAGATCGGCCGAAAAATCAGATAGGTGTCTGCACACCGACGAAGTGCACCGACAGCGACGGGAACTGCATGCGCAGCTCGTCGGCGACGCGCTGCGGGCCGAACACCTCGGTGGCGTAGTGACCGGCGGCGACCAGCGTGATCTGGAGCTCGCGCGCCAGCTCGGCGGCGCGCTCGGCGAGCTCGCCGGTGACGTAGAGATCGCAGCCGTGCTTGGCCGCGTCCTCGACGAGGTCGCCGGCGGCGCCGGTGCACAGGCCGACCTTGCGCACGACGTCGGGGCCGTACGGAAAGACGAACGGCGCGGCGCGCTGGCCGAGGACGCCGGCCGTGATGCGCGCGATCGCGTCGTCGCGCGTCAGCGGCTGCGGCCACGCGCCGGAGAGGCCGAGGGCATGGCCGCGCACGTCGCCGAACGCGTCGCGACCGGCGAGCGCGAGCCCGAGCGCGTCGGCGAGCCCGGTGTTGTTGCCGAGGCGCGCGTGTTTGTCGAGCGGCAGGTGATACGCGGCGAGCGACACATCGTGCGAGAGGAGCTGGCGCAGGCGGGCGGCGGTCGGCCCCGTGACGCGGTTGATCCCGCCGCCCCAGATGAGGCCGTGGTGCACGACGACGAGGTCGGCGCCGAGCTCGAGCGCGCGCTCGAAGAGCTGCTGGTTGGCGGAGACTCCCGTGACGACGGTGTCGACCTCGGGCGCGCCCTCGACCTGCAGGCCGTTGGGCGCGTAGTCCTTGAAGCGGTCGATCTCGAGCGTCGAGTCGAGAAACCCCACGACGTCGCGTAGATGGACGGTCACGGCCGTCGGCCGGTATAGGCGGCCGCTAGTTGCTAGTCAAGCCAACGAACACGCCTCCGTCGACGCGAACGGCGCGACCGTGGCTGAATCCGCCTCCCTCGAACTTGTCGGCGGGATACGACGGACCGGAGACGCGGACGTGAAACCCCTCGACGAGCTGGTTGGCGATCGCCTCGGGCGCGACCTCGCGGGCGGCGTCGACATGGAGCGCGATCGTGGTGGTCGGTCCTTCCGGACCGACGATCTCGCCGAACGTGGTCCAGTCCGTGACCGGGATCCAGAGCACGAGCTCGATCGGTGATCGATCGAAACCGGCCACCGCGCGCGGGACGTGTCGGGCAGCGGCCCAGCGTCCATCGAGCGACGCTGGCAGGGCGATGCGATCACGAAGCGCCGACAGGTGACTGCTACCCCGCACGAGCACGAGCCGACGCTGTCACGGTTCGTCGACGACCGCCATCACCCTGCTGGCGTGATAAAGGAGAACTTCTCATGGTGCTGCGTGCGAATCGCGTCGCGTTCGCGTCTGCGCTCGCGCTCGTTGCGTGCGGCGGCGAAAAAAGATCCGCGCCGGCGACGCGCGGTGAGGACGCCGGTCCGACCGAGGCGGTGACGGTCGACGCGGCGGTCGCCGACGCAGCAGCGGTGGCGCCGGCGCTCGAGCCGCTGGCCGCGGGCACGAAGGTGCCGGGCGGCATGAAGATCGGCGCGCGCCTCGTCGGCGGTGGCCGCTTCGTCGACGCCGAGGGCGAGAAGTTCGTGTATCTCGTCGAGCGCGCCAGCCGCGATCGCGCGAGCGTGAGCATGTACGCCGTGCACGAGCGCGGCGGCGGCGACGATGCCAAGCGCCTGCGCGAGCTGAACGACAGCGCCGAGGCCTGCCCGGGCCCGACGGCGAGCGCGTTCGTCGACGGCAGTCTCGCGGTGACCGACCTCGACGCCGACGGCGTCGGCGAGGTGTGGCTGGCGTGGATCGTCGGATGCGGCAGCGACGAGGAGCCGATGGTGGCCAAGCAGGTCGTGCTCGAAGGCAAGGACCGCTACGTGATCCGCGGTGAGGCCGCGTTCGACGGCGCCGCCGACCCGGACGCCTCGAGCTGGCCGCCGGGATGGCACGCGCGCGCGCTCACGGCGTTCGACACCGTCGCCGCTGCGCTCGTGCCCGCGCCCGCCGTGGCGCAGCTCCTGACGGGCGACGACTTCGCGATGATCGAGATCGAGCAGGAGGGCGAGGTGCCGATCCGCCTCTCGTATCCCGATCTCGCGCCGCTGCCGACCGCGCTCGCCGCCGAGCTCACCACGCGCATGAAGAAGTTCCTGCGCAGCGAGGGCGACTGCCACGTCGGCCTGGTCGCCCCCGAGGTCGTGAGCCTCTCGTGTCGCAGCGGCGACCGGCGCGCGACGTTCACGTACTGGCGCGAGGCGCGCTTGCCGACGATCGATCCCGCCGAGCTGGTCGGCGCCGACCGACTGAAGCAGCTGTGCGGCGACGACGTGCGACCGCAGCTGCTCCTGGATCGCGACGGCCTGCGCTGGGTCCCCGACGCGAACCACGCTCCGCCCGACGCGTGTCCCGACGGCATCGAATGGGCCGACATGGCGCCCGCCTCCGCGCGCGGCCGCGCCCTCGTCGCGCGTCACCTCGCGGCCGTCGAGTAGACGCTACGGCTTCTCGTACCCGGGAAACGCCTCGGCGGTGGCGAGGTCGTGAACGGCGATCTTCTCGCCGACGCGCACGAGGCGTTTGCCGTTGCGCGGGAAGTCGGCGATCTCGACGTCCTTGCGCTCGCCGCCGGCGAGGTAGACCAGATCCTCGTCGTAGGGGTTCTTGAGCAGGTGCGCGGGGCCGTCCGCCGGAAAGCCCATGAAGTCGCCGGGGCCGACCTCGAAGGTCGCGTCGCCGATCTCGGTGACGCCGCGGCCGGAGAGGACGTAGACCCATTCCTCCTCGGCGGCGTGACGGTGGAACGCGAACGACTCCTTGCCCGGTGGGACCCGCATCAGGTTGAGCGCGGCGCGGGTGAGGCCCGCGATCGTCGACAGGGCGAAGCCCTCGACCGACGACGCGGCGTTGAACGGATGAGAGAACGACCAGCGGAAGTCGCCGTGTGACGAGTGTTCGGTGGCGCGGATCAGGTTCGGTTTGGGTTTGGCTTCGCTCATCTCGACGCATTTCATGCCATGATCCGCGGCGCCGATGCAGCGGATCGTCGTCGACGCGATGGGTGGTGACAGCGCCCCCGAGGAGATCGTGAAAGGTGCCGCCGAGGCGTCGATCGCGCTGGCCGACGCCGAGATCATCCTGGTCGGCGACGCCGCCGTGCTGGGCGGCATCCTGCCGCGCCTGCGCCACGACGGTGCGCGCGTGCGCGTGCACCACGCCAGCCAGTACGTCGAGATGGACGAGAAGCCGGCGGAGGCGATCGCGGCCAAGCCGGATGCGTCGATCCTGGTCGCGGCGGAGCTCGTCGCCGCCGGCGAAGGCGACGCGATGGTTTCGGCCGGCAACACCGGCGCCAGCGTGCTGGCCTGCGCGCGGCGCTGGAAGCTCATCCAGGGCGTGCGCCGTTCCGCGCTCGCGTCCGTGTATCCGACCGAGCTGCGGCGCGGCGACAAGAACGATCCGTTCTCGCTCATCCTCGACGTGGGCGCGACCATCGACGCGTCGGCCGACGATCTCGTCACGTTCGCGATCATGGGTTCGGCCTACGCGGGCCTGGTCTCGAAGAACCGCCGCCCGCGCGTCGCGCTCCTCTCCAACGGCACCGAGGCCGGCAAGGGGCCGGCCGCCGTGGTCGCCGCGCACCAGATCCTCCTCGAGGCGACCGAGCTCAACTTCATCGGCAACGTCGAGGGCCTCGACATCCCGCGCGGCGTCGCCGACGTGATCGTGTGCAACGGCTTCGTCGGCAACGTCGTCCTCAAGATGCTCGAGGGCGTCTCCGAGACGGTGGTGCGCCTCGCGCGCTACGCGCACAAGGAGAAGCTGACCTGGCGCCTCGGCCTCATGGCGCTGTCGAGCGCGCTCTCGCAGCTGAAGGCGGTGACCGACTGGCAGCAGTACGGCGGGGCGCCGCTCCTCGGCTTCGAGCACCCCTTCATCAAGGCGCACGGGCGGTCGAACGCGCACGCCGTCACCAACGCGATCAAGGTCGCGGCCAAGGCGCACGCGGGAGATCTGTGCGGCCACATCGCGCGCGGCGTCGCCGATGTGAGCGCGCGCCAGCGACCGGACGGCCCCGGCAAGGTCGCCATCGAGGGCACGGCGTGACAGCACTGCAGAAGGGTCCGCGCCACGTCTTCCGCTGGGATCTCGACAAGACGTACCTGCGCACCGAGTTCGACTCGATCCGCGATCTCATCAAGAGCGCGATCGAGACCGCCGCCGACAAGAAGGCCTATCCCGGCGCGACGGCGCTCCTGCGCGCGCTGCACGCCGGCGAAGGTCACCGCGTGTGCATCATCAGCGGCAGCCCGAGCCAGATGCGCACCGTGCTCGCCGCCAAGCTCGCGCTCGACGGCGTCGAGGCCGACGAGTTCGTCCTCAAGAACAACGTGCGGAACATCCTGCGCGGGCGGTTTCGCGCCTTGCGCGCCCAGATCCCGTACAAGCTGCCCGCGCTGCTCGAGAGCCGCGGCGGCAGCCCGCCCGCGCCGGCCGAGACGCTGTTCGGCGACGACGCCGAGGCCGACGCCATCATCTACTGCCTCTACGCCGACCTCGTGGCGGGCATCGTGCCGCTCTCGGATCTCGAGCGCATCCTCGAGGCCGCGCGCGCGTATCCCGACGAGGTGATCCGCACCATGACCGCGGCCGAGCGCGTGCCGAAGGGCGAGGTCGTGAACCGCGTGATCATCCACCTCGATCGCAAATCCCCGACCGCCGGCTTTCGGCGGTACGGCCCGCGCCTGGTGCCGGTCTACAACTACTTCCAGGCCGCGCTCGTCCTCTACGCCGACGGGCTCCTCGACGCACGCCAGGTGCTGTTCATCGCGTTCGAGATGCTCGACTCGCACCAGTTCGAGCTGCCGATCCTCGCCAACTCGCTGCAGGATCTCATCCGCCGCAACCGCCTGGCGCAGCCCATCGCCACCCGGCTCGCCGAGGAGCTGCGCGAGGTCGCGCGCGACGCGCCGGCGACGGTGGTGCGACCCGACCTGCCGCCGTTCGACGACGTGGCGCGCGTCTTCACCGATCGCGTGCGCGAGCTGCGCGGGGCGCCGCCGCTCCCGTGGCCCGACACCATCGCACCTCTGGACTACGTGGCGCTCGTCGACGAGGAGCACGGGAACCGCCGCGACCGCCGCCGCCGCGGCGCCGCCACCTGATGGTACGATCGCGCGGTCTGTGGACAGCGGGGACTTCGCAGGCACGGAGCGGTTCCACATCGCGGCGCGACTCGGCGCCGGCGGGATGGGGATCGTCTACAAGGCGTTCGACCGCGAGCACGGCACGCACGTCGCGCTGAAGACGCTCGCGCGCCTCGACGCGCGTGACCTGCTGCGCTTCAAGGCCGAGTTCCGCGCCCTCTCCGACGTGCGCCATCCCAACCTGGTGTCCTTCGGCGAGCTGTTCGAGTCGACGGGGCGCTGGTTCTTCACGATGGAGCTGATCGACGGCGTCGACTTCCGCACGTGGGTGACCGACGCGAGCTGGCTGCCCGACGCGCCGACGCTGGTCGACAACACGAGCGCCGGCTCGTCACCGGGAACCACGACCGCGACCGCGGCGCCGCCGCGCTTCGACGAGCCGCGGCTGCGGGCGGCGCTCGCCCTGGCCGCGCGCGGGCTCGCCGCGCTGCACGGCGCCGGCAAGGTGCACCGCGACATCAAGCCGTCGAACGTCATGGTCACGCCGGAGGGACGCGTCGTCATCCTCGACTTCGGGCTCGTCACGGACGCCCTGCCCTCGCATCCGGCGCATCACGCACATCACGCGCATCCGTCGCTCGACACGCAGATCGCCGGCACCGTCGCGTACATGTCGCCCGAGCAGGCGGCGTCGAAGGCGGTGGGGCCCGAGGCCGACTGGTACAGCCTCGGGGTGATGCTCTACGAGATCCTGACCGGACGGCTGCCGCACACCGGCGCCCCGCTCGAGATCCTGATGAACAAGCAGCGCGTGGACCCCGAGCCGCCGCGCAAGGTCGCGCCGGGCGTGCCCGAGGATCTCGATCGGCTGTGCATGGGGCTCTTGCGCTTCGAGCCGTCGGAGCGTCCGCGACAGGAGGAGATCCTGCGCCGCCTCGCCGTCGAGCGCGCGAGCGAGCTCACGATCTCGCGATCGTCATCGAGCGAGCCGGCCGCGGTGTTCATCGGACGTGAGCAGGCGCTCGGCGAGCTGGCGCGCCGCTTCCAGGACACGCGGCGCAGGAAGCCGTCGACGCTCTGCGTGGTCGGTGAGTCCGGGGTCGGCAAGAGCGCGCTCGTCCGGCACTTCACGCAGACCGTGCAGCAGGAGGTGCCCGACACCGTCGTGCTCTCCGGACGCTGCTACGAGACCGAATGGGTGCCCTTCAAGGCGCTCGACGGCGTGATCGACGCGCTGTCGAGCTACCTCTCGCGCATCCCGCGCGCCGACGCGGCCGCGCTCCTGCCCCGCCACGCCGCGCTGCTCGCGCAGGTGTTCCCGGTGCTCCGCCGCGTCGACGTGATCGCGCAGGCGCCGAACCCGCTCTCCGACGCGTTGCCGCCGCAGGAGCTGCGCACGCACGTCTTCGCGGCGGTGCGCGAGCTGTTCGCGCGCCTCGCCGATCGCCGCCCGCTCATCCTCACCATCGACGATCTGCAGTGGGCCGACACCGACTCGATGGCGCTCCTGCGCGAGGTGCTCCGCGAGCCGGATGCGCCCGAGCTCCTCTTGCTGCTCACCGCGCGCCCAGGGCCTGCGTCCGCGCCGTTCGAGACGCTGCCGCTCGCGCCGCTGCCACCCGACGAGGCGCGCGACCTCGCGCAGATGCTCCTCGGGGCCAGGCGCGGCGACGACGCGGCGACCATCGCCGGCGAGGCCGGTGGTCATCCGCTCTTCATCCAGGAGCTGGTGCGTCATCGCCAGACCGTCGGCGGTGAGGGCCCGGCGCCGCGGCTCGACGAGGCGCTGGGCGCGCGCATCGCGCGGCTCGATGCAGCGGCGCGCCGCCTGCTCGAGGTCATCTGCCTCGCCGGCGGTCCCATCGGCCAGGAGCTCTCCGCGCACGCCGCCGAGCTCGAGCTCTCCGCGTTCGCGCGCCAGGTGTCGGTGCTGCGCGTCGCCTCGATGGTGCGCACCACGGGAACGCGCGGCTGGGATCGCGTCGAGCCCTATCACGATCGGATCCGCGAGGCCGTGGTCACGCGTCTCGACGCCCCCGCGCGCCGCGCGCTCCACCGCCGCCTCGCGCTCGCGTTCGAAGGCTCGGCCACGCCCGATCCCGAGATGCTGGTGTTGCACTGGCAGGGCGCGGGCGAGCTGGTCGTCGCCGCGCGCCACGCCGTCGCCGCCGCGCGCCGCGCGAGCGAGTCGCTCGCGTTCGATCGCGCCGCGCGCTTCTATCGCATCGCGCTCGACCTGGGCCCGCGCGGCGCCGGCTCGTCACCACGCGACACGCCTGCGCGCGAGCTCTGGGAGCTGCTCGCCGACGCGCTCGCCAGCGCCGGCCGCGGTGGCGAGGCAGCGGCCGCGTACTTCGCCGCGACCGAGGACGCCAACCAGGCCGAGGCGCTCGACCTGCGCCGCCGCGGCGCCGAGCAGCTCCTGCGGAGCGGCCACGTCGACGAGGGCCTCGAGGCGATCGCCAGGGTGCTGGAGGCGGTGGACCTGACCATGCCGCGCACCCCGCGCCGCGCGCTCGCCGCGCTGCTCGCTCGCCGCGCGCAGATCGCGTTCCGCGGCCTCAGCTTCGCCGAGCGCGACGTCTCCACCATCCCGGCGCGCGAGCTGGCCCGCGTCGACGTGTGCTGGGCGGCGTCGACCAACCTCGGCCTCGTCGATTTCATCATCGGCGCGTACTTCCAGTCGGTCTCGCTCATGCTCGCGCTGCGCGCCGGCGATCCCGCGCGCGTGGTGCGCGCGCTCGCCGCGGAGGCGACGTACTCGTCGGCCGCCGGCGGCCCGTCGCGCAAGCGGACCGCCGCGCTCGTCGAGAAGACGCGCGTGCTCGCCGAGCGCCTCGGCGATCCGTACTCGAAGGCCTGGGTGAAGCTCGCGTCCGGCGCGAGCGCTGCCCTCGAGGGACGCTGGAACGATGGCCGCGATGGCTGTCTCGAGGCCGAGCAGATGTTCCGCGACGAGTGCACCGGCGGCGCGTGGGAGATCACGACGGTGCGCTGGTTCGGGGCGCTCTCGATCGCCTACACCGGCGATCTCGCGACGCTCACGCGCCGCGTGCACGAGGCGCTGCGGCAGGCCGACGATCGCGGCGACCTCTACGCCACCGTCGGGCAGTCGACGGGGCAGCCCAACCTGGTGTGGCTCGTCGCCGACGATCCGGCGCAGGGGCGCGCGCGCCTGCGCGACGCGATGGCGCGCTGGTCGCGTCGCGACACGTTCCACGTCGAGCACTGGTGGGCGATGCAGGCCGATGCGCACATCGATCTCTACGCCGGTGACGGCAAGGCCGCGACCGCCGGGCTTGCCGCGCGCTGGTCGGGGCTCGAGCGCTCGCTGATCATGCGCTGCCAGCTGACGCGCATCGAGGCGTGGAGCGTGCGCGGCCGCGCGTCGCTCGTGGCGAACGACCTGCGCGCCGCCGAGGCCGACGCGCGCCGCATCGCGCGCGAGCGCATGGCGTGGTCGGCACCCGTCGTCGCGATGCTTCGCGCCGGCATCGCCGCCGCGCGTGGGGACGACGAGAAGGCGAGCACGCTCCTCACCTCGGCCGTCCCCGGCTTCGAGGCCGCGAACATGGCGCTCCACGCCGCCATCGCGCGGCGCCGCCTCGGTGCCCTTCGTGGAGGGGAGCGTGGGCGCGAGCTCGTGGCGGCGGCCGATGCGTGGCTCGCGGGCCAGGGTGTCCGCCGACCGGACCGCTTCGCAGCGCTCCTGGCCCCAGGCTTTCGCGAATAGCGCAGGAGTTGAGCGACGGGCGAGATTGGTCTGGCTGGTTCGGCCTCCATCTCGCGACCTCCCCCTACATCTCCGCTCCCGCGCTAGGGCGAGCCGTGATCCATTGATGTTAGGATCGTTTTTCAGGGGACTCAGTGCTCTCTCCATCCGCGCCGCTCGCCCTCGGTGACATGGTGCTCGATCGCTATCGGGCCGTGGAACACATCGCGAACGGCGGTCACAGCGTGGTGTACCTCGGTCGCGACGAGCGCCTCGCGCGACCGGTGTGCATCAAGGTCTACATGCGATATCCGGGCGACCCCGGCATCTCGCAGACCAGCTACGAGCACTTCGTCCAGGAGGCGTTCGCGCTGTCGCGGCTCACGCATCCCAACACGCTGCGCATCTACGACTTCGGTCATCTCGCCGGAGATCCCGCGCACGACGAGGACAAGATCCCGTTCCACGTGTCCGAGTACATGAACGGCGGCACGCTCTCGCAGCTCATCCGCGAGCGCGGGTCGCAGCCGGCCAGCGAGATGCTCCGCATCGCGACCGCGGTCGCCGACGCGTTGTCGGAGGCGCACTCGGTCGGCATCATCCACCGCGATCTCAAGCCGCAGAACATCCTCTTCAACGCGCTCGGCACCACGCGGCTCGCCAAGCTGGCCGACTTCGGCATCGCGAAGTGGCTCGAGGACCAGGACGGCGAGCACGGTGAGAGCACCGGCGATCACGACGGCGGCTTCGCGCGCGCCGGTGACACGCAGGTGGTGTCGGGCCAGAAGATGGCGATGTACTCGCCGTCGTGGGCCGCGCCCGAGCAGCTCGCCGGACAGACCGTCGGCCCGTCGGCGGACATCTACTCGCTCGCCTTGATGGCGATCTACATGCTCACCGGACGCGCCATCTTCACCGACGACGACGTCTACGAGGGCTATCGCAAGCGCAAGAGCGCCGCGTCGATCGTCGACATGGCGCTCGAACCGCTCGGGCTGCCGCGCGCCGCGATCACGCTGCTCCAGCAGGCGACGAGCTTCGAGCCCACGGTGCGCCCGCAGAAGGCCGCGGAGTTCGGGATCGCGCTCTCCGAGGCGTTCCAGACCAGTCACGACAGCGTCGTCGAGACCGCGAAGCTGCCCAAGCTCGAGGCGGTGCTCTCGGAACGCCCGATCCGCGCCGCCTCGCGCGGCACGCGTCGCGTCTCGGTCGCGCCCGGCACCGTCGATGTCGCCGGCCGCGCCGCGCGCTTCGCGCCGCTCACCGACGGCGTCGCCGACGTCGCCGGCCTGAACGGCGCCGCGCGCCTGCGCATCACGTTCTTGCCGGCGGCGACCGGGCGGCGCCAGGTCCACATCAAGGGCATGAGCGTGTTCGTCGCCAAGCACGGCGGCCGTCCCGCGACCGCGGTGCAGGTCGACGACGATGCGATGCTCGATCTCGTCGGCCCGGGCAACTCCAGCGTCGGCCGCCTGCGGATCACCGTCGGCACGCCGGCCGCCGGCCACACCGTCTTCCGCTTCGGCGACGAGCAGGTGGCGATCGGCACCGAGGAGTGCCCGGACGTGATCCTCGCCGACTTCGGCCAGGGCGCCGAGGCCGCGTTCATCTACACGCCGGGCGTCCTGCCCGAGCCGCTCGGCAAGCGGCGGAGGCAGACCTGATGCCGTCGAAGACTCCACCGCCGGCGCCGCCCGACCCGACGTACGGGACCTTCGAGGAGTACGAGGACCGGACCTCGCCCGGCCAGCCCTCGATGTCGAACACCTCGGTTTCCGCCACACCCGCGGCGCCGCTCTCGTCGAACACGCTCGGGCCGATGGCGGCGTCGGGCACGATCTCGCCGTACGTCACGCGCTCGCGCATCTACGCCTTCATCGTCGACGAGCACGGCAACCCGATCGAGCTGGGCTCGGGCCGCTTCGCCAAGGCGTATCTGGGCGAGGAGCGCTGGGTCGAGAGCAAGACCACGCTGCGCCGCCCGGTGGCGATCAAGATCCTGCAGAAGGGCGTCTCGGGCGAGGACCAGCTCCGCTTCCAGATGGAGAAGGAGATCCTCGAGCGCGTCCAGGGTCACCCGAACATCATCGAGCTGCTGTCGTCGGGCGAGGCCGAGAGCCCGGCCTTCATCCCGCCGCCGATCCGCGACCGGGTCGAGAACGACTTCATGATCCTCGAGCTCCTCGACATGTCGCTCGAGGAACGCCTGAAGGGCGCGCGGCAGAAGCGGCGCCGCGACGACCTGCTCGCCGTCCCGCTGCGCGAGCGCATCTTCCGCGTGCTCGAGTACGTGATCCCGGTGGCGACCGCGATCGAGTTCTCGCACCTCGTGCGCGACACCGTGCACCGCGACATCAAGCCGGCCAACGTCCTCATCAAGCTGCCCGATCCGGCGCTGCGCGGCTCGCAGATGCGCGTCAAGCTCGCCGACTTCAACGTCGGCAAGGTCGCCGACCCCGACGTCGACCTCTCGATGACGCGCTTCCAGGCCGTCCCCGGCACGCTCTTCTTCCAGAGCCCCGAGCAGGAGACCAACACCTTCGACGTGCTGGTCAATGCGACGCAGGGCTCGCCCGAGATCGAGTTCTTCGAGGACTTCTACATCGACATCTACGAGAACGACGTGTTCTCGCTGTTCAACCGCAACGAGCAGTACCTGATCATGGGCGCCGATCGCGTCCGCAAGAAGATCCTGCTCAACCGCCCGTTCGCGGAGCCGACGGAGATCAACGTGCGCGGGCGCGTGGTGAAGAGCGTCGGCCGCCCCGCCGACATCTACTCGCTGGGCGCGTTGTTCTACTACCTGGTGAGCGGCGCCTACGCGAACCCGAAGAACCTGTCGGACGCGTTCCGCAAGTTCGTCGAGTACGACAAGAAGGACGAGACCAACACCGTCGCGTCGTATATCGACCACGAGTACCGGACCATCGCCAACATGCGCGCGCCGCGCGTCGACGGCCAGGCCATCGAGCTCGCGCCCGAGGATCGGTTCTTCTCGTACAAGCACTACCTCGACGGCAACGGCGAGCTGATCGACCCCGTGATCATGCTCATCATCGGCAAGGCGATGGTGAGGAACAAACCCGACAGCTACTGCACGTCATGGGATCTGCGGACGACGGGCATCAGCAACATGGTGCACGACCTCATCTCGCTGTACGTCCACTACGGCGTCGACCCGTCGGCGCGCCTGGCCTACGAGAACCACAACTACCAGGCGCCGAGGAAGCCGGGCGCGATGCGGCGGACGTGGGACAAGCTGTTCGGGCGGTAGCCCGAACCGCGGGCCCCGGACGCAGAGACAGACGATGTCCAGCCCGTGGCGAGCGGGCTTCGTGATGATCGGGCGAGATGAAGTTCGCCGTGCTCATCGTGCTGGTCGTCACTGGGTGCGCGAGCGCCAACATGACGTCGGATGACGACGGGACCGACGCGGCCGACGAGAGTGACGCGGTGGAAAGCAGCGACGCTCCCGAGGTCGACGCGGTGGCGACGGATGCCGCGGCGAGCGATGGCGCGATGATCGACGGCGCGGCGGTCGACGCGACGGTGGATGCGCGCGTGGATGCGGGCGTCGATGCGACGCCGATCGACGCGATGTGCACGCCGACGTGGCACGACGTGCTCGGGAACGGCGGGTTCGATAGCGGCGTGACGCCGTGGACGCAGACCAGCACGAGCATCCGGGATGTCGGCGGGCTGCCGTTCAACCCGCACTCCGGGACGCATGCGGCGATGATGGGCATCGGCAACAACGCGAACGACGTCATGGTGCAGACCGTCACGATCCCCGCCGGCGCCACCGGCCTGCGCGTCCGCGGGTACCAGTGCTTCGTCACCGAGGATCCCATCGAGGACACCGACACGTTCCGGGCGACGATCGAGACGCCCGGCGGCGCGGTCCTGGAGACGCTCCTCTCGGTCACGAACTCCGACACCGCCCCGATCTGCATCTGGACGCCGTTCACCTGGACGGCGACGTCCGGGCACGCCGGTGCGACCGTCGTGCTGCGGATGCGCGGGACGACCAACATCGCGTTCCTCACGCGCTTCGTCGTCGACTCCATGACCCTCGAGTGGCTCGGCTGCTGAACACTTCGCTGGCCTTCGCTATCATCTGCGGGTGAGTGGCGGCGACAGCTCGGGCGAACGGTTCACGATCCGAGAGCAGCTCGGATCCGGTGCGATGGGTGTCGTCATGCGCGTGCTCGACCGGCAGCGCGGCGAGGACGTGGCGCTGAAGTCGCTGCAGCAGGTCGGGCCCGACGCGCTCTACCGCTTCAAGCGCGAGTTCCGCGAGCTGCGCGACCTCGTCCATCCCAACCTGGTGACGCTCTTCGAGCTGTTCTCGGTGGACTCCGACTGGATGTTCACGATGGAGCTGGTCCAGGGCGTGACCTTCACGCAGTGGGTCGACGGCGACGCCGCGCGCCTGCGGCCCGCGCTGGTGCAGCTGGCCGACGGCATCCTCGCCCTTCACGCCGCCGGCAAGCTTCATCGCGATCTCAAGCCGTCCAACGTGCTCGTCGACGGGCGCGGGCGCGTCGTCATCCTGGACTTTGGCCTGGTCACCCAGCTGACGCGCACCGACGTCACGCGGCCCGGCGTCGCGGTGGGCACGCCGCGCTACATGTCGCCCGAGCAAGGCGCCGGCGCGCCCCTCACCGCCGCGTCCGACTGGTACGCGGTCGGCGTGATGCTCTACCGCTGCCTGACGGGACGGCCGCCGTTCGAGGGCGCGAGCCACGACGTCATGATCGAGAAGCTGCGCCTCGACCCGCCGACACCGCGCTCCCTCGAGCCCGCGTGCCCGGCGGATCTCGACGAGCTGTGCACGGCGCTCCTGTCGCGCGATCCGTCCGCGCGTCCCGACGGTCGCGCCGTGCTGGCAGCGCTGGGAGCCGCACCGTCGGAGGCCACGGATCGGATCGCCGCCGCGCATCGGCCGCAGGCGATCACGCGCAACGCCGCCGCGCTCGAGGCGCTGCGCGCGGCGCTGGCGGCGAGCCGCGAACATCCCGTGCTGGCGCGGCTGTCGGGGCCGCGCGGCTCGGGCAAGTCCGCCGTGCTCGACGCGTTCCGCGACGAGGTCAACGCCGCCGGCGGGCTGGCCATCGCGGTGCGCATCGACGTGCGCGAGTACGGCGTGCCGTACCAGGGCGCAGACAACCTGATCGACGAGCTGGTCCGCCACCTGAGCACGCGGCGGCGCCGCGACGTCGCGGCGATCCTGCCCAAGGACCTCGATGCGCTGGTGCGCATGTTCCCGAGCTTCCGGCGCCTGCGCGCGGCGGACATCCCGATGCTCCTCTCCGCCGACACGCCGGCCGACGTCCTGCGTGCGCGCGTCACCGTCGCCTTCGGCGAGCTCCTCGGCAACCTGGCGCGCGAGGGACCGCTCGCGCTCCTCGTCGACGACGTTCACTTCGGTCGCGACCAGGGCGTCCAGGAATGGCTCGAGCACTTCTCGCGCCCCGACGCGCCGCGCTGCCTGCAGGTGTACGCGTACTCGTCGGAGCACGCCGACCTGCCGATGGTGAAGAACTACGGCACCTGGACCGGCGACCTGCGCGACATCGAGCTCGCCGGCGCCGGCAGCTCCGACGACTGATGGCCCGCCCCAACAGGCGCGCGCCAACAGGTGTTGGGTCGGTGAGAGATCGGGCACGGGCACGGGCATGGGCACGGGCACGGGTCAGGGAGCCGCGTGGCGCGCGGCGTGCAACTCGCGCGCGCACATGAAGCAATTCGCCCTCGCCTTCACCGTCCTCGCGTTCTCGCTCACCGTCGCCGCGTGCACCGAGCCGGAGCCCGACGACGCCACCATCACCGACGAGCTCCTCTCCGCCGGCGACTTCGACCCCGACGAGCTCGAAGCCGAGATCCGGTTCTACTGCCCGGGCATCGATCGCGCCGCCGGGGTTCCGAACTACCGCGGCCTCACCGGCACGTACGTCCGCCTCGGCCTCCCGTCCGCCGAGGAGGCCTACCGCATCTCGTTCGCGAGCCTCATGGACCTCCCGTACACCGCCGGTACCTTCTCGGGCCTGCGCGGCACCGCCGCCGGCACGCTCGCGCCCTACGCCGGCGCCTTCCGCGCCTTCCCGGACAACCCCGCCATCGGCGCCGCGTTCGCCCTCGACGTCGGCGCCGACGGCCGCTTCGACGAGGCCTACTTCGTGCTCGGTCTGCGCCGTTCGCTCGGCGGCACGACCATCACCGGCATCTGCCTCGCCGGTCGCGAGCATCCGTTCCTCCTCAGCCGCACGTACTTCTGACGCGATATGCTCGCGCCGTGCGAGCGTGCGCGAGCTGCGGTCGGAATCTCGGTAAGGTCGCCACGCGGTGCCTCTATTGCGGCACCATCGCGAGCGACGCGCCACCCGCCGCGGCCGGCGCCAGGCCGCTCGTGACGACGTGCCCCGGTTGCCTGCGCAACGTGCGTGTCGCGCACGGCGCATCCGGGTCGTGCTCGTTCTGCGCGCTGGCGTTCCACGTCGACGACGATGGCACCGCGCGCGTCGGCCGCACCGGCGCCACGCCGGCCGCCACGCGCGCGCAGGTCGACAAGCTCGTCGCGGACCTCCCGTCGGCGCGCCTGTGGGACGTCGTTCGCGATGTCCTCCATCGCCGCGCTGCCTTCAACGAGCTCGGCGCCGACGAGCCCGTCGAGATCATCGCCGCGCTCACGCTGATCGCGACGTGGCCGGGCACGTCCCCGACCTGGCTTCCCATCCCGATCGCCGACGCCGTCGGCATCATCCCGCGCGCCATCTTCGGCGTCGCCGACGGCGGCCTCCTCCCCGAGGAGGGCGAGACCGTCCTCCTCTCGACGATCGCGACCGCCCCGCGCCACAAGGATCGCGCGCACCGCGCGGCCGCGGGCCTCCTCGGCCATGGCGTCGCTGCCGGGCTCAGCGCCCTGACGTCGAACCTCGGCTTCGGTCTGGGCTACAAGCCGCCCGAAGACGTCGACACGCGCTCGCGCATCCAGCTCCGCGCGCACCTCACCGAGCACCTGGGCGGCATCCAGCTCGACGTCTACGACCAGATCGATCAACAGACGCCGACCCGCCTCTCGGTCGCGCACGAGCACGAGCTCCACCGCCGCATCACTGCGAGCCGCTCGACTCTGGCCTCCTACTACATCCTGCGCGCCCTCTTCGGCCCCTCCTGCAAGGCCGCCACCGCGTTCAGCATCACCCGCGACGCCCTGACCGCGCGCCTCACCGCCCTCGGCTGCGATCAATCACCCGAGCTTGTCGAGCAGCTCTGCATCCGCATGCCGCCGACCTTCGGCACGTGACTCGCGAGCCCGCCCGCGACTTCGAATCAGCGCACCAGGCTGGTGATCCAGGCGTCGATGCTCTGCGCTGCCAGCGGGGTCGCGCCGACCGTGGTCATGCCCGAGAACGTAGCATTGACGAAAACCGAGCCGTCCTGCGCGGTGCCGACGGCGGTCGCCGAGTCGGACTCCGCGCCGCCGAGACTCACGGCCCACTCGTGCACCGGCGTGGTCATCGACGATGACATGCGCGTCACGAAGACGTTGTTGGTGCCCATCACGGTGTGCGCGCCGAACGTGATCTCACCGGTGAAATTCCCCGCGAGGATTGCGTTCCCGTCGGGCGTCGCCGTGACGGCGTTGATGCCCTCGTTTCCTGCCCCGCCGTAGCGGAACGACCACTGGTGGGTCCCGTCGAGCGCGAAGCGAACCGCGAACGCGTCGAACATTCCATTCGCGCCGAGGCCGCCCGGCGTGAGGCCACTGAGGCTGCCCTCGAAGGTTCCACCCACGAGCCAGCTTCCGTTCGCGAACGAGGTCACCGCGCTCACGACCGTGTCCTCTCCCGCCGTGTTGGATCCGAAGTTCTTCACCCACTGACACGCGAGCGTCGTGCCCGTGTACATCATCACGAGGCCGTCGGTGCCGGATGCGGTCGCGGACGTACCGCACACGCCGTCACTGAACGTGCCGCTCATGGTTCCGCCGAGCAGGAGATTGTTGCCGTTCACGACCATGGAACGGATGACGCCGGGGAGCACGCGGACCTGCGCCACGGTGCCCGTCGCGGTGCTCGCGCGGAGCAGAAAGCCCTGGTTGACCTGACCGGCGATGGTCTGGCCGTCGAAGTTCGAGGGATTGCTCGAGGTCGTACCCGTGACATAGAGGTCGCTACCGGACACGGCGATGGCGATGGGCTTATCGACCGAGCCGCCGCCCCACTGCTTCACCCACACGACGGCGCCATCGGTTCCACTCAGGCGCATCACCACGATGTTGTGGAAAAGGTCGCCGATCGCGGTCTTGCCCGGGTCATAGGTGACCGCGGTGCCGTTCCCCTGCAGGCTGGTCGCGAGGTAGATGTCGCCGGCCGCGTCGATGACCATCCCCCCGAACTGGGCCTCGTACCCGGCCGGGCTCGGCGTCGCGAGATGGCGCATCCACACGACCTGTCCGGTTGCCGGCGCGTACTTCGCAACGAAGAGATCACGCTCGCCGGTGGGCTCGACGGCTCCGCCGACGATCACGTTGCCCTGCCCGTCCACCGCGATCGCGTCGATGGATTCGTTCTCGACGAACGAGATGTGATTCACCCAGCGAACCGCGCCGTGCTGCGCGAACCGCGCCGACACGGTCTTCGCCCCGTCCATGGTCACCGTGCACGCGCCACTGCCCGAGCAGTCGCCGCCCCACTCCTCGAACACCGAGGTCGCGGCCGGCGTCGGCGTCAGCGTCACCGAGGCGAGCGGATCGAAGTCCGCCATGCACGTGCTGCCGCAGGCGATGCCCGGCGGGTTCGACGTCACCGAGCCCTCGCCCGTCACGGTCACCGCAAGCGGCTGCGGGACGTTCAGGTCCGCGTCAGGGCCACCGTCGTCGTCGCCCTCCTCGACGGGAGGCAACTCGGGGAACTTGCAGCCCGACGCCAACACCAGGAGACAACCGATCAGTCCGACGCGCATGGCCCGACGGTATCGCCCGTCCGGCGCGTCCACAACCCAGCTGCCTACGAGCGAGACTCTCGTCTCAGAAGCCGACGCCCTGCGTGTCCGTGCAACGGAAGAGGTTCGTTCCCGAGGCCGGGAAGCGATACATGCCCGTGAAGCACATTTCCTCATCCGAGCTCTCACCGAAGCCGACGCTAGCCACCGGGCCGTTGTTCACCCACGTGCACGTCGTCCGGATCTGATCGCCTTGGTGCACCTGATACATCGGCGTCTGCAGGTAGTACTTCTGCTCGGTGAAGTTGTACGCCGCGTCATGCAACGTTACGGCCGAGCCAGCCTGCGGGACGATCTCGAACTTGTGTTTGGTGCCCAGCTGGTGCTGATGCGGCCACACGGCGAACAGGGTGAAGTCCGAGTCCGCGGTGCACCCGCCAGAGGTCGTAACCTCCTGTCCGTTGTTGGGGATCGACCAGCCGAGGAAGCGTCCCGAGAATGCCATCTCCGCAAGCATCGAAGGCGCCGTCGCCGACTGCTTCACGAGGATCGCGGTGTCGCCCTCGATCGGATTGTCGCTGGCGTTGTAGAGGTGGAGGTTGAGGTGGATTTGCGTACCGGCTGCGATCCGAATGCCGACGCCGGCAGGGAAGTCGAGCGGCGAGGTCCCCACGCCCGACGCGTAGAGCATGACGCGTCCGAGCGTGCCGACCGAGCAGTTGTATTCGCCGTCAGGACCCGCGACGTTGCTGCTCGCGAGTGAGAGGACCGTGTGGTGCGTTCCCGTCGGTGCCTGCGCGATGATGTTCGTGATGTACGTGTCGTTGGGAACGGTGAAACGCACGCAGCGATACGTATCCGTCGCGGCCGGCGGCAACGTCCACGTACGTCCGATGAGGCGCGTGTAGTCCGCGGGGATGTTGGCATCGACACCGCCGTTATTGGCGTCGGTGTTGGTGCCGTCATCGTCACCTCCATCGCCCTCGCCGCCGCCTCCACATCCCACCATCGCCGCCGCCGTGATCAAAACAAAACCACAGATCTGGGGGGCCCTCATTGCGCGCACGATACACGATCTGACGCGCG
>DATLEB010000323.1:0-30806 GCA_035525615.1 Kofleriaceae bacterium
CGAGCTCCACGGCGCGCGCATCCTGTGCGTGCGCGACCGCGAGGTCTACACCGCGTACGTACCGAGCCCGCGCGGCGCCGTCTTCATGACGCTCATCGAGAAGACGTTCGGCAAGGACGTCACGACGCGCACGTGGGACACCGTCAGGAAGG
This sequence comes from Kofleriaceae bacterium, assembly GCA_035525615.1. Lineage (GTDB taxonomy): Bacteria > Myxococcota_A > Polyangia > Haliangiales > Haliangiaceae > UBA2376. The sequence goes on from DATLEB010000323.1 coordinate 153, forward strand.
TCGTCGCGGCGTAGCGGACTGGGCGTGCACCTGGCACGGCGTAAGCACTTACCTGGCGCACCATGCGTGCGCTCCGGATCGCGTCTGTCCTCACGTTCGTCGGCCTCGTCGCGGTGCCCGGCTGCAAGGGCAAACCCGCGAGGGGTACCGGCAGGACCGTCGAGGGACGTCCTGTCGAGACCCAGTCGCCGAACGCAGGCGATCAGGAGCCCGCGTTCGCCGGTCAGACGCGCGCGCCGTTTCGCACCGAGCAGGTCGCGTTCACGACCGAGGTCGTCGCAAGCGGCCTCGAGCACCCGTGGTCGGTCGCGTTTCTTCCCGACGGCGAGATGCTGGTGACGGAGCGACCCGGTCGCCTGCGGATCGTCGGGCGCGACGGCGCGCTGTCCGCCCCGGTGGAGGGGCTGCCCGAGGTCGACGCGCGCGATCAGGGCGGCCTGCTCGAAGTCGCGCTCGATCCGCGCTTCGCCGACAACCACGCCATCTACGTCAGCTTCGCCGAGCGCGAGGGCGACAAGAACGGCACAGCGCTCGCGCGCGGCACACTCGTGCGTGAATCGGGCGGCGCCGCACGCCTCGACGACGTGAAGGTGATCTGGCGCCAGCGCCCGAAGCTCGACTCGACGATGCACTTCGGTGGCCGCATCGTGTTCGACAAGGACGGCACGCTGTACCTGACGCTCGGCGAGCGCTCCATCGACGAGGGCCGCCACCAGGCGCAGCGCCTCGACTCCGCGCTCGGCAAGATCATCCGCATCCGCACCGACGGCTCCATCCCCGACGACAACCCGCTCGCCGAGAACCCGCACGCGCTCCCCGAGATCTGGTCGGTCGGCCACCGCAACGTGCAGGCGGCGGCGCTGAACCCGCAGACCGGCGAGCTGTGGATCGTCGATCACGGCGCGCGCGGCGGCGACGAGGTGAACATCGTGAAGCGCGGCGAGGACTACGGCTGGCCGACCATCAGCTACGGCATCGAGTACGCCGGCGACAAGATCACCGACGGCATCACGCAGAAGGACGGCATGGAGCAGCCCGTGTACTACTGGGATCCGGTCATCGCGCCATCGGGCGCCGTCTTCTACACCGGAGACAAGTTCCCGCGCTGGAAGGGCTCGCTCTTCGTCGGCGGGCTGGCCGGCAAGCACATCGCGCGCCTGACCGTGGAACGCGATCGCGTCGTCGGTGAGGAACGCCTGCTCGCCGAACGCGGCAAGCGCATCCGCGACGTGCGCCAGGCCCCCGACGGCTTCATCTACGTGCTCACCGACGAGGATCAGGGCGAGCTCTTGCGGCTGGTGCCTCCCTGAGCGTTGCGCTGCGCTGCGCGCGGCGCTCAGCGCCTCCGGGATCTTGTCGTCCGCCCGGCGCTGATGCGCGAGCGCGGGGCCGCGCACTCGTCCATCGCCGCGCCGGCCGACGCTCGCGCGAAGGGCGCAGGCCGCTGCTGGCTCCCGTGCCGATCCGGCGCCGCACGCATGCGGCAGCGCCTGGCACGAGCGTCAGCCGGCGCAGCTTTCGATCGATCACGACCCGCCACGCGACCACCACCTGGGTCGCTCCCTGCGTTCCATCGCCACGGTGGTGCTGGAGCGTCGCGCGGTGCTCGCTTCGTACGCTGCGCCCGCTGACGCTCGCGCGAAGGGCGCAGGCCGCTGCTGTCTTCCGTGCCGGTCCGGCGCCGAAGCACATACGCGCCCACGCCTGGCATGAGCGTCAGCCGGCGCTGCGTTCGATCGATCGCGACCCGCCACGCGACCACTACCTGGGTCGCGCCATGCGTGCCCTCGCTACGGTGCTGCTGGAGCGACGCGGGGTGGTCGCTTCGTCCTCTGCGCCGGCTGACGCTCGCGCGAAGGGCGCAGGCCGCTGCTGTCTTCCATGCCGATCCGGCGCCGCAAGCACACACGCACCCGCGCCTGGCACGAGCGTCAGCCGGCGCGGAGCTCGATCGAGCACGACCCGCCACGCGACCACCACCTGGGTCGCGCCATGCGTTCCATCGCTACGGTGCTGCTGGAGCGACGCGGGGTGGTCGCTTCGTCCTCTGCGACGGCTGACGCTCGCGCGAAGGGCGCAGGCCGCTGCTGTCTTCCATGCCGATCCGGCGCCGCAAGCACACACGCACCCGCGCCTGGCACGAGCGTCAGCCGGCGCGGAGCTCGATCGAGCACGACCTGGCGCTCGACGACGAGCTCATCGGTCGAGGGACCGACCCAACCACGCTCGACATCGGGCGTGTCAGACCCGTCGGATAGAACAGTGCCCAGAATCAAGTGAGGAGGACGCGGTGTCGAGGCGGGACCTGATCACGAACGTGGGAACAGCGGTGGGCGGGAAGCGCCGCCGGCGGCGGAAGCCGCTGCCGGTACAGCTCACACTGGACCAGGCGCGCAAGCCCGACGGGAAGCACGGCGGGTGGCGGCCAGGCGCGGGGCGTCCGCGCGGGCGCAAGAAGGTCGCGCACGTGGTGCGCGAGACGTTCACGTGGCGCGAGCCGCTGCACGTGACGTGGCGAATCGCCGAGGGCGTGCGGTCGCTGCGTTGCGCGGCGGTGCTCGAGGTCGTGCGCGATCGGCTGGCGAAGTTCGCGAACGGCGACGACTTCCGCGTCGTGGAGTTCAACGTGCTCGGCAATCACGTGCACCTCGTCGTCGAGGCCGCCGGCCCCGCGGCGCTCGCGCGCGGCATGCAGGGGCTCGCGGTGCGGCTCGCGCGCGCGATCAACAAGCTGCTCGGGCGCACCGGCAAGCTGTTCCAGGAGCGCTACCACGCGCGCGTGCTGCGTCAGCCGCTGCAGGTGCGCAACGTCCTGCGCTACGTGCTCCTCAACGCGCGCCATCACGCGGCGGAGCGCGGCGAGACGCTGTCGCGCTACTGGGTCGACCCGTTCTCGAGCGCGCCGTGGTTCGACGGCTGGAAGGAGCGGATTCGCAACGATGCGGACTGGCTCACGCGGCTTCGCCGACGACCACGCCCGACTGCGATGCCGCGCTCATGGCTCCTGCGCGTCGGCTGGCGCAAGCGCGGGCTCCTCGCGTTCGACGAGGTCCCGGGGTCATCGCACGAGGCCCACGAGCTCCCGGTCGCAGGCTCGGTGCCGGGGTAGCATTCGCGCGATGCCGCGCGCGCCGACCAAGCGAGCCCAGAAGCGAGCTCCTGTTCATCTGGAGCCCGGCGAAGGCCGCGTCTACGCGATGGGCCCGCTCGAGGCCGTGTTCAAGGCCGACGAGGCCGAGACGCGCGGCCTCTACTCCATCTCGGAGTGGTGGCTCCAGCCGTACACGCGCGGGCCCGGTGCGCACCAGCACGAGGAGGACGACGTCTTCTACGTGCTCGAAGGAACCATCAGCTTTTTCGTCGGCGGCAAGTGGCTCGACGCGCCCAAGGGGTCCTTCGTGGTCGCGCCCGCCGGCACGCCGCACGACTTCGAGAACCGCACCGGGAAGCGGGCCGGGATGCTCAACGTGTCGGTGCCCGGTGACTTCGAGCCGCACATGAAGGGCATCGCGGCGTGGTTCCGCGCGCGCCCCGCGGCCGACGCGCGCACCGCTAACGCCCCGCGCACCGCCGGCGCCAACGCCAACGCCAACGGCCCGCGCACGACGCGCACGCGCACGCGGAAGGTCGCGCGCGCTCGATAGCGCGGCGCGGCGCCGTCACTCGCGCCGCTTCACCTCCGAAGCAGGCTCGACTGCAAATCACATGAGGACGCCGCCGGAGGGCAGCGTGGAGCGGGCGGCGTCGATGTCCTCGACGCCGGCGTCGGCGTCGGCGTCGGAGGCGGAGGGTGGCATCTCGATGGGGAGCGCGACGCCGGGAGGGGCGGGCTCGCGGGTGCTGGTGAGCGGGATGCCGGAGGGCGGCTGTGCGGGGGCGCCGGCGCCGGCGGGGCCGCCGGAGAGCGCGGCGGAGGTGTCGCGCGCGAAGCGGGCCCAGTCGGAGGCGTCGGAGGCGTGGCGCGGGCGGGCGGCGGCGGCTTCGTCGAAGCGCTTGGCGGCTTCTTCGAGCTCCTTCGCGGCGGACTTCACCTTCGCGGCGGCGCGCCAGTAGGTGACGTCGCCGAGGAGGCGCTCGAGGTCCTTGCGCTGATCGCGGCGCTCGGGAGAGCGCGTGAGGAGGAGCGCCTGATCGAGCTCGGCCTGCGCGGCGTCGATGTCGCCGGGGGAGGTGCCGGAGAGCTTGCGGGTGGCCTGCTCGACGAGCGCGTCGAGATAGAGGGCCTCGAGCTTGGCGCGCGAGTCCGTCTTCTGCGGCGTGCATTCGGCGTTTGGCGGGATGGAGATGGGCTTGAAGCCCGGGGCGGAGACGCGCTCGCTGCCCCACGGCGGAAAGGAGTTGCCCTGTTCGGCGGTGATGTATTTCGCGGAGCAGCGCAGGTAGTAGCGCTGCGAGTTGGCGTTGCCGAAGAGGACGAAGGCGCCGATCACGGCGCCGAGGAAGGGAATGAGCGCCAGGAGAAGAATCCAGCGGTTCGGTTTCTTGGCGGCGGTGTCGTCGTCGGAGCCGGAGGCGTCGGAGAAGGTCGAGACGGCCGGGCGGCGCGGCGGGGGTAGCGGAGTGGGCGCGCGAGGCGCGGAGGCGGAGGCGGAGCCAGAACCAGAGCCAGAGCCAGAGCCAGAGCCAGAACCAGAGCCAGAGCCAGAGCCAGAAACAGAGCCAGAGCCAGAGCCAGAGCCAGAGCCAGAAACAGAACCAGAGCCAGAACCAGAACCAGAACCGGAGCTGGAACCGGAAACGGAGCCGGAACGGGAGCCGGAAACGGAACCGGAACCGGAAACGGAACCGGAACCGGAGACCGCCGAGGTGGACGCGGAGCGCGAGGGCGTCACACCGACGGCGGCCTGCAAGTCAGCGAGGGAGGCGGTGACCGGCGCCGGCGGCGGAACGGGCTCGGGCGGCAGCGTGTCTGGATACGACGGCGCGAATGCGGGCTCGGGCGGCAGCGCGTCTGGATACGATGGCGCGAATGCGGGCTCGGGCGGGCCGAGGAGCTCGGCCGGTAACGCGAGGTGCGCAGGCACCTCGTCGGCATCAGCGGGCGCAGTGCGTGCATCGACTCGGCCTGCGGCCTCGCTCGGCACGAACGGGGACGCGGCCTCGCTCACCACGACCGAGGGCTCGCTCGGAGCGGCCGAGGGAGCGACCAGATCCTTGAACGAATCGGGGACCGGATCCTTCCACGCATCCTTCGACGGATCCTTCGACGGACCCTTCGCGCCGCCGGACGCCGGCAGCGGCGGCAACGTCGGGCCTTTCGGCCGCTTCGGCCCGTTCGGCGGATCGTCGGTGCTCATCGCTAGGCGACCTCCACGCGATCGCGGCCATTCGCCTTGGCGTGATACAGGGCGCCGTCGGCGCGGCGGACGAGCGAGCTCGCGGATTCGGCCTGGCGGTACTGCGCGATTCCCACGGACACGCGCACCGGCAACAAGCGCGCGCCGACGACCACCGGCGACTGCGCGACGCGCGCGCGCATGCGCTCGCCGACCTCCCATGCCTGCCCCGCATTCGACCTGGGCAGCACGACGAGGAATTCCTCGCCGCCGTAGCGCACGAGCAGGTCGCCGCCGCGGATCGCCGCGCGCAGGCGGCGCGCGATCTCGCACAACACGTCGTCGCCGACGTCGTGGCCGTGCTGGTCGTTGACGTCCTTGAAGTGGTCGACGTCGACCATGGCCACCGACAGCGAGCGCTCGCCCTGATCCGCGGTCTCGATCTCCGCGGGTAGCCGCGCCGCCAGGAACTCGCGGTTGTACGCGCCGGTCAGCTGATCGGTGACGGCGACGCGGTGCAGTCGCAGGTTCTCCATGTCGAGCGCGATCGTCGTCGCCAGGAAGCCCAGGAGCTCGATGTCCGACGGGCGGAAGAAGGCGGGCTGGCCCGACGTCGCCGTCAGCACGCCGACGACCTGGCCGCGCGCGATCATCGGCACGCACAGGAGCGAGACGATCGGCGTGCGCGGGGTCTCATCCAGGACCAGAAAGCGCGGGTCGGCGTTCACGTCGTCGACGAGCGCGGGCTGCGCGCGCTCGGCGACCCAGCCGGCGATGCCTTCGCCCATCGCGAACGACAGCCGGTGCACCTTCTCGGTGCGCAGCCCCCACGCGGCGCGCGCGAGCAGCTCGGTGCGGCCCGCGTCCAGCAGCATCACGCTGCAGGAGTCACACGCGAGCAGCGTGCAGCACAGCTCGGAGAGCCGCGACAGCAGCGCCCCGGTCTCCTGGTCGGAGCCCAATAGCTTGCCCACCTCGAAGAGGATGGCGGGCAGGCGCTTGAGCTGCTCCTCGGTCATGGCTCAGGCCCTCAAGGTTGTGCGACGTACCCGATGTAGGGGAGGTTCCGGTACCGCTGCGCCACGTCGAGGCCGTAGCCGACGACGAACTTGTTCGGGATCGTGAAGCCCAGGTAGTCGATCGACACCTCGCGCTCGGCGCGGTCAGGCTTGTGCAGGAGCGAGCACAGCTTCACCGACGCGGGATGGCGCGTCCCGAGGTTCTCGAGCAGGTACCCCACGGTGTGGCCGGTGTCGACGATGTCCTCGACGAGGAGCACGTGCTTGCCCTCGATGGGCTTGGTCAGGTCCTGCGTGATCTGGACGACGCCCGAGGACACCGTGGCGTCGCCGTACGAGGCCACGCCGATGAAGTCCATCGTGAGCGGGAGCTCGATGTGGCGCACGAGGTCGGCGAGGAAGATGACCGAGCCCTTGAGCACACCCAGCACCACCAGGTTGTCGGCGCCTCCGAGCGCCTTGTAGTCGGCGGTGATCGTCGCCCCCAGCTCGGCGACGCGGCGCGTGATGGCCTCGGCGGCGATGAGCTCCACGAAGGGGTCTTTCTCGCGGTTCCAGGACGGCGGTGTCGGCGACGCGGCCATGGCGCGAATGTAATACACTTTTGGTTCATGGCCGCCGCTGCTCCCGACCTCGACGCGCAGGTGAATCAAGTCCTGTCCGAGGTCCGAACCGAGATCGACGTCGCGCGACGCCACCGCATTTTCTGCAACCGAAACTTGCGGATGGACCAGGTCGAGATGATCGGGTTCGACATGGACTACACGCTCGCGCTCTACCACCAGGCGCGCATGGAGCGGCTGTCCATCGAGCTCACGCTCACCAAGCTCATCGACGGCCGCGGCTACCCGGAGGAGATCCGCCACCTCAACTACGAGCCGCAGTGGGCCATCCGCGGGCTCATGGTCGATCGCAAGCTCGGCAACGTCTTCAAGCTCGACCGCCATAGCCACGTCGGGCGCTGCTACCACGGCACGCGCAAGCTCACGCCCGACGAGCGCAAGCAGTTCTACCGGTTCGAGAAGATCAACTTCTCCGACGACCGCTACGAGTGGATCGACACGCTGTTCGGTCTGCCCGAGGTGGTCATGTACATCACCATGGTCGACTGGCTCGAGGCCAAGGGCCCCGTGCCCGAGGGCGGCTACGACAAGATGTTCGGCGACATCCGCCTGTCGATCGACGAGGCGCACCGCGACGACACGCTCAAGAGCGTGATCAAGAAGGAGCTCCCCGAGTACGTGGTGAAAGACCCCGATCTCGCGGAGACGCTGCACAAGCTCCGCTCGAGCGGCAAGCGGCTCTTCCTCCTCACCAACTCGCTCTACGACTACACCGACGTGGTCATGAAGTACCTGCTCGACGGGGCGCGGATGCCGTACCCGAGCTGGCGCAACTACTTCGACTACGTGATCGTCGGCGGGCAGAAGCCGGTGTTCTTCAACGAGCAGAAGCCGTTCGTGGCCATCGACCCGCACACCGGCCGCCAGCTGCCCGGCGACGTGAAGACCCTGTCGCGCGACAAGGTCTACCAGGGCGGCAACATCGTCGCGTTCGAGCAGATGACGAACGTCCGCGGCGAGAACTGCCTCTACGTCGGAGACCACATCTACGGCGACATCCTGCGCCTGCGCAAAGGCTACATGTGGCGCACGGCGATGATCATCCAGGAGCTCGACATGGAGCTCGGCGTCGGCGAGCGGCTCGACGGGCAGCTGCGCGACATGGAGCTGCTCGACCGGCGGCGCCGCAACCTCGAGTCGGAGATCGACTTCCAGGCGCTGCGGCTCAAGCGCATGCAGCGGCTCCTCGACGAGGCCAACGCCGCGGCGGCGACGGCGACCGCGACCGCGGCGGCGACCCCGCCGGGCACGCCGCTCTCGGCCCCGCTGCGCGCGCGCCTCGAGGAGGCGAAGCGGCAGACCAAGGCAGCGCTCGACAGCCTGCGCGACCGCGCGCGGCTCATGGCCGAGGAGGTCGAGCTCCTCGAGGAGGCCACCGAGCGCGCGTTCAACGGCTACTGGGGCTCGGTCTTGCGCGAGGGCAACGAGAACTCGCGCTTCGGCGAGCAGTGCGGCGACTACGCCGACCTCTACACGTCGCGCGTGTCGAACTTCCTGTCGTACTCGCCGCTGCGGTACTTCCGCGCGCCGCGACGCGCGATGCCGCACGAGATCTAGCTACTTCGTGCGCTTCATCGGCGGCGTCGTGAGGACGAACGCCTGCACACGCGGCGACGGCGCGACCTGGAAGACCTGGCAGCGCGCGTCGGGCTCGGTGTCGACGGGGAGCGAGCGCAGGAACGCGGCATCGGCCACGTCGCCCGAGTACGGGACGACGCACGCCGTCACCGGGCCGGGGCCGAACGCCGCGAAGCGCGCGTGGATGTCGCCGGGCTGGTAGTGCGCCGCGCCCGCCTGGGTGCGCGTCGTGTCGACCACCGGGGCCGCGGTCCCGCCGCTCCAGCGCGACGAGGTGCCCATGGCGAGGATGAGCTCGATGCCGGTGGTGGGCGGGCGCGTCAGCTTGCCGTCGAAGACGAGGACCTGCGCGGTCGGGATGGCGGCGGCGCGGTCGGCGCGCACGATGATGTCGAGCGCGGGGCGATCGAGATCGAGGCGGAGGTCGATGGGCGCGCCCTTGGCCTGGCCGATCGGCACGCCGAACGCGATGCGATCGTTCAAGCCGGTGTTGACGGCGACGACGGCGCGCATCGACGGATCGCCCGGGAGGCCGTGGATCTCCCAGTGCTCGTCGTCGAGGCGGTGCGCGATGCACTGGTAGAGGACGGCGTGGCCGGCGCCGATGACGAGCGCGTCGGGGCGCGAGGCGCGGGCCGCGAGCGTGGCGGCGCGCTCGGCGCCCGCCGGGACGGTGACGGTCGGGACACGGATGGTGCCTGTCGCGGAGAGCGCCGGTCCGAGCTTCAGCGTGAGCTCGCGATCGCCCGCGACGAGCGGCACCGCGCGCAGGTCGCCATGATGGGCGTGCACGAGCGAGTGGCGCGCCACGTGGGCGTCGAAGCGGCCGTTCGCGTCCGTCGTGACCGACGTGGGCTTGCGGTCGTTGGAGGCCGTCGGGATCGAGATGCCGTCGTCGCCGCAGAGGAGGAACGTGCCGATGTCGACCGTCGCGCCGGCCACCGGCGTCCCGTCGGGACCGAGGACGCGGCCACGCGCGTGCACCGACGTATCGAGCGGGCCCTCGTCGGGATCCGGCGGCTGCGGCATCGCCGCGAGCTCGGTGAAGATGGCGCGCGCCTCGTCGGGGTTGATGGTGAGCAGGAAGAAGCCGAGGCGCCAGCGGGCCCGCTGGGTCAGCGGGTGGGTGCGACCGAACGACGCCTCGACGTCGCGGGCCGAGTCGCGGATGAGCTGCACGGCGCGGTCGTAGTCGCCGGGGGCGTTGCGGAAGGTGAGGAGGGCGGCCTCGCCGGCGGCGGCCAGCGAGCCGCGGCGCCCGTCCTTGGCGTCGCTGAACACGACGCGCGCCTTCTCGGTGCGCGCGATCGCCTGGTCGATGTCCCCGGCCAGCGCGTCGATGTCGGCGAGCTGCATGTCGAGCCCGGCGCGCAGGACGCGATCGCCGCCCGCGCCCTCGACGGCGGCCTCGGCCTGCTGCGCGACCCGGCGGATCGCGTCGAGATCCGACGAGCGGCCCATGAAGCACTCGAGCTGGCCCATCGCCGACATGGCGCGGATGCCGCCGGCGCGCGCACGCTCGGCGGTGACCGCGGCCTCGGCGAAGAGCGTCTCGGCGTCCTTGCAGTTGCCGGCGATCTGCTCGACGGTGGCGTTGAACTGCAGCGCCAGCGAGAGGCGCAGCGGATTCTTCTCGACGCGCGCGCGCTCGAGCGCCGGCTTGCCGAGGGCGCGCGCCTGGTCGTACTTGCCCATGCGCGCGGAGATGACGGCGGTGGTGCCCTCGCGGTAGAGCGCGGAGAGCGCCGCGCGCTCGGCGGGATCGTCGGGGAGCTGCGGCGCCGCGGTGCGGACGCCGGTGCGACAGCCGGTGGGGTCGGGGAGAACCTCGGAGATCTGCGCGTTGCGGATGACGTCGGGCGGCAGCGTCAGGCCGAGGTCGATGATGGCGGCGAGCTCGTCGCGCACGGCGAGCAGGCAGGCGACGCGGCCGTGGAACTCGCGTGCCTCGGGGTGCTTGCAGGTCTCGGCGCGCTCGGCGCGCCACGTGTCGGCGACGCGGTCGATGGCGACGCCGTGTTTGGCCCAGACCGCCTCGTCGCCGACGTGCGACGCGATCTTGGCGCCGATCTGCGGGCTCCACGCCTCGGCGAGGTCGGCGTCGGAGATGCCGCACTCGGCGGCGGCGGCGACGATGCGCGTCGTGGTGTGCGTCCCGCCGCGCGAGAAGTACACCAGCGCGGCGAGGCCGATGACCGCGAGCAGCGCGATGGCGCCGAACGCGAGCTGACGGGGCCGCCGCTCGGCGCGATCGATCGCGGTGAGAAGCGCGTCGACGTCGGGCCAGCGCGCGGCCGGATCGCGGGCCAGGCCGCGCTCGAGGATGCCGCGCAGGCGGCGTGGGATCTTGTCGGCGTCCGCGGCGGACGCGGGGCCGCGATCGACGGCCTGCTTGAGCTCGTCGAAGGACGTGCCGCGGAACGGACGCGCGCCGGCGAGGCCCTCCCAGATCGCGATACAGAGCGCGTACTGGTCGGCCTTGGGGCCGGCGTGCTGGCCGGCGAACTGCTCGGGCGCCATGTACGCCGGCGTCCCGAGGAGCGCGCCGGTGCGCGTGATCGTCGAGGAGAGATCGGCGGAGTGGGACTTGAGCGAGCCCGACGGCGTGGGGGCGGGCGTCGCGGCCCCGGCCTCGACGGTCTCCTCGAGGCCCGACGCCGAGATGGAGGTCGAAGCGGTCGTGGACGGCGACGGCAGCGCGGTCGTCGCGAGCGCACCGTCGTCGTGATCGAACGCGCGCGCGAGGCCGAAGTCGGTGACGACGACCTTGCCGCCGTGGCTGATGAGGATGTTGGCGGGCTTGAAGTCGCGGTGGACGAGGCCCATCGCGTGCGCGGCGACGAGGCCGCGACCCGCCGACGTCAACATGCGCAGGATGTCGGGCGCCGCGCGCCTGGTCTTGCGCAGCCAGTCGGCGCCGTTGGTGCCCTCGATGAGCTCCATCGCGACGAAGTCGACGCCCTGCGCGGTGCCGACCTCGTAGACCGTGATGACGTTGGGGTGGTTCACCTTCGCCATCGCGCGCGCCTCGCGCAGGAGCCGCGTGCGCGCCTCGTCGCCGTTCGTCGAGCCCGCGCCGTGCAACAGCTTGAGGGCGACGCGCCGGTCGAGATCCGGATCGTGCGCGGCGAACACCACGCCCATGCCCCCGGTGCCGAGCACGCGCTCGATCACGTAGCGGCCGATGGTGTCGCCCGGCCCGGGCGGCGTGCCGGACGGACGCGAGGGCGCGTCGCGGGTCTCGGCCGTCTGGCCGCGCGCTGCGCTCGTCGCGGTGGTCGCGAGCTCGTCGCCGCTCGACATGCCTCAGTCTATCCCGAGTTCAGGGGCGAGCCCGGCGATCGCGCGCCGCAGGGGCGTCGGCGCGCGTTTCTCCGTGGTCGTCGGTTGTATCGGTCGTCTCATCGGTCTCTGAGATGCCCTCAGCGGCCGAGGCGGCGCGCTCCATTCGCAGCGGAGGACAGTCCTGCGCGAGGCCGGTTGCGTCGAGGAGGTCGGCAAGCGCGTCGGCACTGGTCGGACGCCGCGCCGGATCTCCATCGAGCACGCGCGCGAGCAGGTCGGCGAGCTCGGATGGTGGCGTTGTGCCACGGCCCTCGTGGAATTTTGCCCCGCTGCTCGCGAAGAACAGCGCGGCCCCGAGGCTCCACACGTCGGAGGCGGGCGTCGCCGGCGCACCCGCCGCCACCTCGGGCGCGATGTAGCCCGGCGTCCCGATCAGCACGCCGGTCTGGGTCATGTTGTCGTCGTCGCGGCCGTCGTTCGTCTGCACGCGCGCGATGCCGAAGTCGAGCACCTTGAGGTGATCGGCCACGCCGTCCTTCTCGACGACGAACAGGTTCGACGGCTTGAGATCGCGGTGGATGATGCCGCGCCGATGCGCTTCCCCGACGGCGCGCGCGGCCTGGGCACCGAGCCGCGCGACGTGCGCCGGTGGCAGCGGCCCGAGCCGCGCGACCAGCGTCGCGAGGTCGAGCCCGTCGAGCAGCTCCATCGCGTAGTACCAGACGCCGTCGTGCGTGACGCCCCAGTCGTACACGTGCACGGTGTTGGGATGGTCGAGGGCAGCGGTGGCTTCGATCTCGCGCTCGAAGCGCGCGATGCTCGCCGCGCTGCGCCCGCTCTCCGGCGAGAGGATCTTGAGCGCGACGTCGCGGCGGATCGCCTTGTCCTGCGCGCGCCACACCTCGCCCATGCCGCCCTTGCCGATGCGCCGCCGCAGGCGATAGCGGCCGATGCTCTTGGTCTCGAACGCGCTCTGGCGCAGCGACCACATGACATGACCGCCCCAGGCGCGGATGATGACCGCGGCGCCGAGGATGAAGAGGAGGCCGTAGAAGTAGGCGAGCGCCGCCGGGTCGTCGAGCTGCGCGCGCACCACCGGGTCCCAGCGGCTCGCGACGACGACGCCGACCGGGCAGATCGCTGCCGTGCCGAAGGCGACGACGAGGCCTTCCTTCCACGGCCGCGGCAGCGCCAGCACCTGCGTGAGCAAGAGCAGCAGGTTCACGAAGTGATATGGCGACGCGAGCCCGCCCGCGCGCGTCGCGAGGAACGTGAGCGCGATGCCGGTGATGAAGAAGTTCAGCGCGCCGAACGGCACGAACACGCGCTCGGGCGGCAGCGGATCGCGCGACGCCAGCACCAGCGTGAGCAGGTGGAACGGCACCGGCGCGAGGATGGCGGCCAGCGCCGCCGCCGACGACCCGTGCCCCAGCCGCGGGAACACGAAGACGTGCATGAGCAACCCGACCCCGATCCACAGCGCGGCGCCGACCGTGCCGACCAGGCGAACCTGGTGCATGTCCGCGGCCCAGCGGGCGTACGCGATGCGCGCTTGCGCGGCCGCGACGGCGCTCGACGGATCGCTGGCGCTGGTCATCGCTCGGCCCCCGCCGACGATCCTATCGGATCAGGCGGCTCGTGCGGCGACGGAAGCGCGGGCCGCCAGCGGGCCGGCGCAGAGGAGCTCGGCGCGCGGGGCCGGTGACGCATCGATGAGCTGGACCTTGCGGGCCGCCGTCTCGAGCGTCAGCTCGATGCCGTGCTCGGCGAGCGCCGGCCCGAACCGGTACGCCATGCGCTCGAGCCGCCGGTACGTCGAGGCGTATGCCTGCGTCACGATGGGATCGAAGTTCGCCGTCGAGATCGGGTTGGTCGCGAGCAGCCGGCGCATGCGGTTCGACGGCAGGAACGACACCATCGTCACGGCCGGGTGCAGGGCGTGCACCGCGGCCGCGGCGTGCTCGTAGCGCGTGAACGCGACGGTCTTGTAGTCTTGCACCAGCACCCACAGGAGGCTGTGGCGGTGGTTGAAGCCGGGCTCGTCGGAGATGAGCGGCAGGAACGGGTCGATCAGCACGACCAGGTTCGCACCGCGCTCGACGGCGGTGACGATGTTGGTCGTGCGCGTGACGAAGCCGTCGGTGTAGCGCCGCCCGTCGATGCTCACCGACGTGAGGAACGGATGGATCGCGGCCGACGCCAGCACGGCGCGGTGGATCGGCACGTGGTCCACGCCGGGCTCGCCGAACAGCACGTGCTCGCGGCGGTCCTGGTCGGTGGCGCCGACGTACAGCTCCTTGCCGAGGCGGCGGAAGTCGTCGGTGCGGCCCGGCTCGGCGAAGATGTCGGCCAGCCGGCGCCCCTTGTCCTCGACGCTGAAGAACGGCCCGAACATCGCCGCGAGCTGCGACAGCGCGCCGGTGACGCTCAGCCGTTCCTCGTGACGGTTGAGGCGCGCCCGGTAGTCCCGCAGGTGCCGGCCGACCGCCCACAACCGCGCTGGAATGTCGCGCCAGTTGAGGTTGCCGAGGCCGAGCTCGAGGTCGACGCCCTCGAGGTTCTCGGGATCGATCTCGCGCAAGCAGCGGTCGAGCTCGACGCGGTTGGCGACGAGCGACGACACGATCGCGCCGGCCGAGATGCCGAAGTACATGTCGAAGTCGTGGACGCTGAAGCCGCGGAACGCGTCCTCGAGACAGCGCAGCACGCCGAGCTCGTAGTAGACGCCGGTGATGCCGCCGCCCGCGGCGCACAGCGCCTTCTTGCTCTGCGGCGGCCGGACGAGCGCGTGGATGCGCGTGTTGATCGCGGTCGCGTCGGGCGCTCCCGCTCTGGAGCCTAGAATGACCCAGCCGCCGATGCGCCGCCGTCCCAGCTCGAACAGGATCGCGTCCTGCGCGTGATTGTCCATCTCCGGCAGCACCGCGAGGATGCGGTCGCGGCGGAAGCGGCGCTCGCGATCGAGATCGCGGTGGCGCAGGTCGAGGAACTGATCGAGCAGCGCCAGCGGCCCGCCCTTCACGCCCGTGCCGACCTCGATCAGCATCGCGTCGAAGTACGCCTCGCGTGTTCGATCGACGGCGTGGCGGAAATCCGTCGTCCGTTCGACCGCGAGGTCAGGGACCGACGCATCCTGGGCAAGGAACAGCACCCTGGGCATCGAACGGAGGTTAGCGCGAGCGACTGACGTGACGGGGACTCAAACTCGATCGGGCGTCAGAACTCGAGCTCGCGTGCCGCGATCTGCCGGTGCAAGTCGGCGGTCAACGGCACGTACTCGGTGTGGCGCGGCGGCAGCACGTAGACCGGCTCGCCCTGGACCGCCGACGGGTCGAAGCCCTGCTTCTTGAGGTCGCCCTTCACCTGCTTGAACGTGCCGGTGACCTCGAGCTCCTCCTGGAAGCGGAGGAAGACCGGGATCGCGTAGGGCGGCAGCTGCGAGCGGACGTGCTGCGCGAACCCCTGCAGGTCGAGCTGCGCCAGCGGCACGCGCAGGACGACCGCGGCCATGCCGCAGCGGCCCTCGGCGCCCGGGACCTGCACGCCGTACACGGTCGTCTCGGCGACCTGCGCCCACGTGTTGAGCACCTCGGCCACCTCGTTGGTCGACACGTTCTCCCCCTTCCAGCGGAAGGTGTCGCCGACGCGATCGACGAACTGCGCGTGACGGAAGCCGAGGTCGCGCAGCAGGTCGCCCGAGTTGAACCAGCAGTCGCCGCTCGCGAACACGTCGCGCAGCAGCTTCTTCTCGCTCGCGGCCTTGTCGGTGTAGCCGTCGAAGGCGTAGCGCTCGTTGACCTCTCCGATGAGCAGGCCGACCTCGCCCTTGCCGACGCGGATCAAGCGGCCGTCGGACGTGCGCACGGGCTCGTCGCGGTCGACGTCGTACTTCACGAGCGCGTAGGGCGCCGGGCAGATGCCGACGGTGCAGTCGGCGTTGAGCAGGTTGACGAAGGCGATGTTGCCTTCCGACGCGGCGTAGAACTCGTAGACCTCGTCGATGCCGAAGCGCTGCTTGAACTCGCGCCAGATGTCGGGGCGCAGGCCGTTGCCGACGATCTTGCGGATGGGGTTGTCGCGATCGTCGGGGCGCGGCGCCTGGTTGAGGAGGTAGCGGCACAGCTCGCCGATGTACGCGAACGCGGTGCAGCGATAGCGCCGCACGTCGTCCCAGAACGCGGTGACGCTGAACTTGCGGCGCAGCGCGATGGCAGCGCCCGAGCACGCGGCCGAGCTCCACGCCACGGTGAGCGCGTTGTTGTGATAGAGCGGCAGCGACAGGTAGAGGACGTCGTCGGGCGTGAGCGCGAGCGCCGCCATGCCGAACGCGCCGGCCGCCTTCACCCAGCGGAAGTGGCTCATGATCGACGCCTTGGGCATGCCGGTGGTGCCCGAGGTGTAGATGTAGAAGCACGCGTCGCCGAGCGTCACCTGTGCGAGCTGCGGCGGGGACGTGGTGCGGGCGCGCGAGAGGAGCAGCGCGGCGTCGGTGGCGTCGGGCGGGACGGTGTCCTTGCCGTTGTCGACGACCCACAGGACCTTGTCGCGCGCGTCGGCGCCGACCGCGGAGCGGATCTCGGCGAACTCGCGCCACAGCTCCTCGCCGACGATGAAGGTGCTGGCCTTGGAGACCTTGAGACTGTGGTCGAGGATCTTGCCGCGCTGGCGCGAGTTGATGATGGCGGCGATGGCGCCGATCTTCACGATGCCCGCGATCGCGAAGAGCGTCTCCGGGCGGTTCTCCATGAAGATGGCGACCGCGTCACCCTTCTTGATGCCGCGCGCCGCGAGGACGTCCGACCAGCGGTTGGCCTCCTCGTCGAGCTGCTTGTGCGAGTAGCGGCGATCCTCGAAGTAGAGCGCGGCGGCGTCGGGGCGCAGCTTGGCGTTCTGCTCGAGGTAGCTGCCGATCGAGAGGACCTCGTCCTTCTTCGACTTCGAGATCAGCGGCAGGCCGCGCGCGATCGACGGGAGTTTCTTGGCGACGAGTCGCAAGCGCGCGAGCGCTTCGGCGCGGCCTCCGAGGAGGCTCTCGAGCTCGCGGGCGACGGTGGGCAGGGAACGAACCAGCTCGAGCGGACGCATTCGCCGCGAGCATATATCAACGACGCTGGCTAACGCCGCAGGAAGATCGGGTTCGTCACGCCGAAGGCGCCGTGACCCGGAAACACGGGCGCCAGATCGTCGCCGCCGTAGGCCGCGACGACGACCCAGCTGCCGGCCGTGGCGACGTCGACGGGGATGGCGCGCTGGAACCGGATGACCGGGTTCTGCGGATCGGCGTCGCCGGCGGTCACCGGGATGGTCATGACGGTCTCGCCGTCGACGACGACCTCGACCGTGTCGACGTCGACCCAGCTCGCGGCCTGCACCTGGATCGCGACCGTCGCCTGCGCGCCGGCGCCCGTCACCGTCTCGCCCGACTGCTTCGTGCCGACCGCCGTGGTGACGTAGATTCCGCCGGCGACTGACGCGTGGCCGGCGGCGAGCTCGTCGCGGAGCGTGTCGCCGTTCACCTGGCGTGGATCGTCGGTGCCGAGGCGGACGCACGTGCGCGGATAGCCGACCGGCGAGCCACGCACGCTGTGGCTATCCGACGAGCCGACCGCGAACACCTCGCGTCCGGTGTTGAGGATCGCGAACCAGTCCGCGACCTCGGCGTTTCGCTTGTCCGACCAGGTGTCGTTGTTGAACACCTCGACGAGCTTGAACTCGTCGTCCCAGTGCTCGGGGTGCTCGACCAGGCCGGTCGCCGGATCGAGGCCGACGTAGCCGAAGTAGTTCTTGTCGCCGTTGGGATGATTGATGATGATGGTCGGGCGCTCGGGGCGCGCGCGCACGGCGTCGAACACCTCGACGGGCTGGAGCGTGACGACGTCCCCGTCGGGGGAACCGGCGGTCGGGAAGGTCTGCCACTTCGGGGCGCCCTGGTTGACCTGCGTGGGATCGGGCTCGAGCGGGAACACGCCGAAGTGGCCCCAGATCTCGAAGCTTGTCATCTCGATCGACGCGATGCCCTTCACCCACTGCTCCCAGCCGCGATCCTCGATCAGCGGCTGGAAGTCGTCGACCCACTCGTGGTCGCTGCGGATCATGAGGTCGAGGCCGTCGGCCATGCCGCTCTGCACCTTGTAGGCGGCGATGTCCTCGGCGTCGTTGGAGCGGATGGTGTGGATGTGGAAGTCGCCGCACAGCTGGCCGGTGGTGTCGACGACGTGCTCGAGCACCGGCGCGAGCGGGAAGTCGTTGCCGGCGTCGGCGTCGATGTCCTGCTCGAAGAGCTCGTACTCGGGGCCGCGCGACACGACGACGTGGTAGCCGCCCGGGCGGAGCGGGATGCGCATCGGCGTGCCGTCGTGGTAGCGGACCTCGTGGCGGCCGCCGGGCGGCTCGGGCTCGCCGAACACGTCGGGGATGTCGACGAGCTGCGGGCCGGTGGCGTCGGGCATCACCTGGATGCGCGCCGGGATGGTGGCGTTGTTGTCGTCGGCGACGCGCGCGATCACGAGCGTCGCGAGGAGCGGCACCGGCAGGGTCGCCGTGGTGGCGCCGGCCGCGACGTCGGTCGTGGCGAGCACGCTGCCGGGACCGATCAGCGTGAGCGTGACGGCGGCGTCGGTCGGGACGTGCAGGGTGAAGGCGCCGGTCGCGTCGACGGGCGCGCGCGTGAGGTAGTTGCCGTTCGCGTCGACGGCGTGGACGCGCCCGCTGGTGCCGGCGGGCAGGCCGGTGACCGTGCCGGTGATGGCGCGCATCGACGTGCCGGCGACGCGCGCGCGCGCGGCGACGATGCCGTCGACGCCGGGGCCGCCGATCGTGATGTGCGCGTGCAGCCGCGTGGTGAGCGCGCAGCGCGGGATGTCGTACGAGTTGTTGAGCGCGCCGACGAAGCCGGCCTGCGCGATGCTGCCGCCCAGCGGCTCGCCCTCGGCCTCGTACGCGATCGAGGCACCGTCGTCGTCGATGAGCGCGGCCCACGGCGAGCCCGAGATGCTGTCCGTGAACCCGATGTTGGGCACGAACGTGCGCATGCGCTTCGTGTACATGAAGCCGTGGAGCACGGTGCCGGAGACGGCGTCGACGTCGCGCGGGTTGTTGATGTGATACGTGATGTCGACGGTCTCGGCGCCGGGGCGCAGCGTGTAGTCGATCGCCGCGTCGAGATCGCGCATGTCGTCGGGGAGGAGCCCGCTGGTGAGCGGATCGAGGAACGGCAGCGGCGCGAGGCGGCCGCTGGCGCGGATGACCGCGGGCTCGCCGTTGGCGCCGTCGTTCACGATCGTCACGTGCTCGGTGACGATCGACGAGCGACTGATGAGCAGGAAGATCTCGCCGAAGTCGGCGGGCGCGACCATGGCGCCGTTCTGCACCAGCGCCGCGCCGACCGGGCGGCCGCCCCATGGATCGTAGAGGTCCGAGTTGCCGACATCCTCGATGACGAGGGCGACCTTGTCGTTGGCGAGGACGAAGTCGCCGACCGACCACGCCTCGAGGCCGAGCGTCGTCGCCGGCAGCTGGCTGACGGCGGTGATACGACCGGCGCGCGCCTCGTCGACGCTGGCGCCGAACGGCTCGGGATGTCCGGCCATGTCGCCGTCGGGCGGGAGCCCGGGCGCGCAGCTGTTGTTGCCGCCGTCGTCGCCACAGGCCGTGCCGAGCACGAGGCCGGCGGAGGTCGCGATCAAGATCCCCAACAAGCGAAGCGATACGCGCATGGTTCCCTCGCGCCGGATGCTACCCGAGTCGGGCGGTGGGTTTCACGTGCTCTTCACGCATGTGACGACGTCGACACGCGGGGCGCACGGTGAGCACGGGGGTGGTGCGCGTCGCGCTATCGTGCCGGGGTGCTGAACCGCATCGGGGTGTTCGTGGCCGCGGCCTGTGTCTTCGTCGCGGCGCCGAGGCCCGCCGCCGCGCAACCGGGCGCCGGCGGCGGCGGTGCGGCGGAAGACGCGCAGCGGATCCTCGACGCGGCGGCCGAGCACTTCGAGGAGGCGCGGCGCCTGCGCGACATCATCAGGATCGCGCAGACGCTGGCGTACTCCGACCCGGCGCAGATCAAGTGGGAGTTCGCGACGGTCTACGGGCAGGTGCTCTCCGATCCCATCCTCGGACCTCTGGTCTCGAACCTCGCGGCGCAGTACCGCGGCGGCTACGTGCGCGTCGATCTCGACGCGGGCGCGGGCGCGGACGTCGCGGTGCCGGCCTCGGCGAACGCGGCGGTGTCGGCGGCGTGGGAGATCCCGCTGTGCCGGATCCTGGGCGCGCGCGCGGCGGGCCTGGGTGGCTGGGAGGAGGGCAGCGCGATCGGCAGCTACGTCCTCACCGGGTCGGCGTGTCTGCCGCTGCCCGCGAACACCGTGCAGTTCGCGTACACGCGGCGCGGGAACGTGCGCACGTCGCTCCTGAGCGTGCCGGTGGTGCTCGACGATCGGCGGACCGGCGACATCTACGACATCGATATTCGCTTCTATAGGTACCGGGGCGAGCACAACCAGGTCGACGTGATGCCGACGAAGATCAACATCGACGTGTCGCGCGACGAGGACGGCGGGTTCGGCGCGATCTGGTCGACGGTGGAGGCGGGACCCGCGGAGTGGCGGCGGCGCGGCAAGGGGCTCGACGGCGGCGACCAGCTGTTCCGGTTCTTTGCGGTGTCGCTGAAGTACCAGGACGACGACGCGGCGGTCGGCGGCCGCGACGCGGGCGTGGTGACGATCTGGCCGTTCACGCTCGACGGCATCCACGTCACGCCCGACGTGACGGTGGGCGGTGGCGGCGGATGGGTGACGGCGGGCGGCACCGAGGGCGCGGGGGACATGCCCGACACGGTGGTCGAGGAGGTCGGCGCGGCGTCGTACCTGCAGCTCGACTGGATCCTCGGGCCGGTGCGCGGCAACGTGCGCGTGGCGCGCGACTACTACCCGACGTACGACGCGCAGTTCGTGGTCGACGATCGCATCACCAGTCGCATCGACTACTCGCGCACGCACCTCGCGGGGGCGCTGACGGCGTTTGCGGCGCGCGACACGGTGAAGCGCGGCGGCTCGACGCCGGATCCCGAGCTCGTGTCGGGCGGCGCCGTCGATCTGGCGTACGCGTTCGGCAACGGGCTGCACGCCGTCGGGCGCGTCGAGGCCGCGCACGCGCTGGTCGCGACGACCACGGCCGACCCGGTGCTCACACGGTTCGACGTGCGCGCGAGCGCCGGGCTCGCGTATCACTGGGACCGCACCTTCCCGCCGCGAAAGTAGCGGTCGCGCGCTCAGTCGGTGGTGGCGCCGCGCAGCAGCTTGCGCGCGAGGTCGCGGACGGCGGGCGGGTAGGCGGTCTGCGTCGGGACGAGCTTGAGCTCGTGCTTGGGGAGCATGCGGAGGACGCGCGGGATCATCTCGGAGCCGAGGCGCGTGTTGGCGAGGAGGGCGCGGCGGATCTCGGGCGCGCGGAGCCAGGCGGCGTTGTTGACGATGAGCTCCATGAGCGGGACGGGGAGCGTGCCCATGCGCGCGATGCGCGCGACCTCGGGCATGGTGATGCGCGGGTTGCGGAGGAGCGCTTCCCAGACGTTCTTGCCGTACATGCGCTCGAGCATCACGCGCTCGCGCTGGAGACCTTCACGCGCGAGCTTGGTCTGGAGGTGGGCGGGGAGGTTGCGGATCTTGTCGGCGAGCTGGTTGACGACGAGCTTGGGGCGGCCGGTGTCGACGGAGTCGGTTTCGGTTTCGGTTTCGGTTTCGGTTTCGGTTTCGGGTTCGGTTTCGGGTTCGGGTTCGGTTTTGGTTTCGGTTTCGGGCGTCGAGTGGACCCATTGCGCGAGGGCGGACTTTTTTTCTGCGTTCCAGCCGAGGAGCTCGTAGCCGCAGCCGGCGGCGGAGCGGTAGACCGCCCTGGCCTCGAGCTCGACGTCGGTGCAGCCTTCGCGAATCAGCACCACGACGACGTGATCGTCGGCCGGCACCTCGCCCGCAGCGAACGCGCCGCCTTTCGAGAGGTGCTCGCGCCAGTGCTTGTCGGCGTCATCGCGCGTGAACAGCACGATCGGCACCCTCGCGCGTGACATCGCCCGGATCATATCGCACGTTGGGGGCGTGCCCCTGCCGTTCTCGCCGCCGCTCGAGCCGATGCTGTGCAAGCTCTCTCACACCATCCCCGAGGGGGCGTGGATGTACGAGCCCAAGTGGGACGGGTTCCGCTGCCTGGTGTTCCGCGACGGCGACACGATCACGCTGCAGAGCCGCGAGACCAAGCCGCTCGAGCGCTACTTCCCGGAGCTGATCGAGCCGCTGCGCGCGAGCGTCCCCGAGCGCTGTGTCCTCGACGGCGAGATCGTGATCGCGACCGACGATCGCCTCGACTTCGACGCGCTCCTGCAGCGCATCCACCCGGCCGTGTCGCGCATCAAGGAGCTGGCGGCGCGCACGCCTGCGTCGTACGTGGCGTGGGACCTGCTCGCGCTCGGCGACGACGATCTGCGCGCCAGGCCGCAGAGCGAGCGGCGCGAGGCGCTCGAGCGCGCGCTGGCGGACGCGAGGCCGCCGGTGCACCTCACGCCGATGACGCGCGATCCGGTGGTCGCGGCCGACTGGTTCAAGCGCTTCGAGGGTGCCGGGTTCGACGGCATCATCGCGAAGCCGCCGGGGCTCGGGTACCAGCCGGGCAAGCGCGGCCTCATCAAGGTGAAGCACGACCGCACCGCCGACTGCGTGGTCGCCGGCTTCCGCTGGTACAAGGGCGGCAAGGACAAGCTGGTCGGATCGCTCCTCCTCGGGCTGTACGACGACGAGGGCAAGCTGCACCACCTGGGCGTGACCTCGGCGTTCTCGCAGGCGCGGCGCGCGGAGCTGAAGGACGAGCTGGCGCCGCTGCGCGAGCACGCGCTCGAGAACCATCCGTGGAAGGAGTGGGCCGAGTTCGCGGATGCAGAGGAGCCGGAGGTGCGGCAGCCGGGCGCGACCAGCCGGTGGAATCGCGGCAAGGATCTGTCGTGGGAGCCGCTGCGCATCGAGCGCGTGGTCGAGGTCGGCTACGACCACCTCCAGGGCGATCGCTTCCGGCACTCGGCGCAGTTCAAGCGCTGGCGCTTCGACCGGGAGCCGCGCGATTGCCGCTACGACCAGCTCGAGGTGACGCCCGCTGCCGAGCTGGCCGCGCTCTTCGCGCAGCGCTGAACGAGTCCTGCTACCGATCGCGCGTGATGCACGCGAGACGCTGGTCGCGCGGTGACGCGGCCAGCGCGGACGTGCGCGCGGCGATCGCGGCGGGCGCGTTCCACAGCTCGAGGAACGACGCGTCGAGCAGGCTGCCGAGCGCGGCGCCGGCGTGATCGACGAGGTGCACGACGCCGTCGGGGTCGATAGCGGCCGCTTCCCACGCGGCGCGGCACGGACGGAACCGGGCGCGGTGCGCGAAGTCGTCGGCGGCCCGGAAGGCCACGGTGGCGGCGGTGCGCGCGTCGTCGGAGCACGTACACGCGGCGGGTGGAGCGAGGTGATCGACGAGCGTGAGCGACGAGCCCGCGACGGCGTCGCGCAGCGCGGCCATGGCGTCGGCCACGTCGGCGGCGTCGGGCGCGAGCGCGTCGGCGCGCGAGAAGCCGTTGACCGCGTACGTCTCCTCGATCTTGAGCCAGTCGACGCCGAGCGACACGGCGGTGCGGCCGAGCGCGGCCATCTCGCGGACGTTGGCGCGGCCGAGCACCGTCGAGAGGCCGACGCGCAGGTCGGCGCCGGTGCGCTCGCGATACGCGACGGCGCCGGCCACGTGATCGAGGACGCGGTGCAGATCGCCGAGCACGCGGATGCGGTCGTTGGTCGCGGGGGTCGCGCCGTCGACGGAGACCATGAGGCTCGTGACGCCGAGGTCGACGAGCGCGCGCAGGCGGTCGCCGTCGAGGAGCATGCCGTTGGTGGCCAGGTGGAGGTCCAGGCGGTGCGTCGCGCCGGCGCGCGCCCGCGCGATGGCGCGCAGCACGTCGAACAGCGCCGGGGACGCGAGCGACTCGCCGCCGTGCGTGAACGCGATGTGCTCGGCGTGCGCGAAGGCGTCGGCGAGCGCGGCGAGCAGCCACGGCGGCGCGGTGCGCGCGCGACCCTCGCGTGTGCGCGCCGGCGCATCGGTGATGCAGTGCTGGCAGCGCAGGTTGCACGCCTCGGTGACCGTGAGGTTGAGGCGGCGCGGATAGGTCGGCAGATCGACCGCGCCTTCGACGAACGCGTGCGCGGCGAGCTCGCCGTTGCGCGTGCGCAGCTCGACGACGTGCGGGGTCGCAGGCGGCGTGCGATCGAGGACGATCGCGGACGCGGGCGGCAAGTGCACGACGTCGCCGTCGAGGCAGGCGCCGCCGATGGCGAGGAGCACGCGCGCGTCGCTGCCCGGCGGCAGCGCGACCGTGGTCGGCTCGTCGCCGCGGTGGAGGACGAGCTCGACGACCTCGTCGCCGCGCCCGCGGCGCAGCACGAGACACGCGCCGTCGGTGCGCAGCTCCTCGTCGCCTCGGCGGAAGACGTCGCGCGTACGGCGCAGCGCCAGCGCGTCGCGCACGAGCGCGCGCGTGGTCGCGTCCCACGTCGCCTCGTCCCACGGCATCGGCTGGCGATCGGGCCACGAGTCCTCGAACGCGCGCGCGACGGCATCGGCGCCGGCGGCGAGGCCGGCCTCGTCGCCGTAGTAGAGGAGCGGCGTGCGCGCGCCGAGCGTGACGGCGAGGAGCGCGAGCCGTGCGCGCGCCGCGTCGGTGAGGCTGGCGATCCGCGGCTGGTCGTGCGTGCCTGCGAAGCCGAGACCGCGCGGACCGGCGGCGCCGCGGCGGCGCTGGCGGCCGAAGACGCGGGCGACGTCGGCGGCGGGCGCGCGACCGGCGAGCCACTCCACCATCGTCTCGCGCGTCGCGAAGTCGGTGGCGGCGTCGAGCGCGGCCGGCGCGAAGCGGTCGATGCACGCGGGCACGACCTCGCCGAACACGATGGCGTCGGCGCGCACGGCGCGCACGGCCTGGCGCACGCGCGCGACCAGCGGCAGCGGCAGATCGGCGGCGGCGTCGACGCGCACGCCGTCCGCGCCGCGCCGTACCCACGACGTGAACGTCTCGACGATCCAGTCGGCGACGGCGGGCTCGCCGGTGCGGAGGAGCGGCTCCTGCCACTGGCCCTTCTGGTAGTGGGCGTAGCCGGGGTCCGGGCCAACGCTACACGGCCAGCGATCGATCGAGAACCAGGGCCAGTACGGTGACGACGGGCCATGCTCGAGCACGTCGCGGAAGGGCGCGAAGTCGCGGTGCACGTGCGTCGCGGCGACATCGCACACCACGCGCAGGCCTCGCTCGTGGGCGGCCTCGACGAGCCGCGCGAACGCCGCCTCGCCGCCGAGCGCGGGATCGACGGCGCGCGGATCGATGGCGTCGTAGCGATGCGCCGACGGGGCGACGCACACCGGCGTGAGGTGCACGACCGTGACGCCGAGATCGGCGAGGTAGGGGAGGGCCTCGGTGACGCCGCGCAGATCGCCGCCGGCGCGGTCGGCGCAGCCGAGCACGCGGCTCGCGCCGGCATCCGCGACGCCGGCCGGCCACGCACCGCGCGCGCCACCGCGGCGAAAGCGATCGACGAGGACGGTGTAGACGACGGCGTCACGCCACCACGCGGGCGGCGGCGCGGGAAGCTCGTGGAGCGCGACGCCGAGCCACGAGCCGCCGGGCGCGGCGACGGTGCGACCGTCGTCGAGGCCGAACGCGTAGTGCAGGCGGCGGCCGGCGCCGGGAAGGCGCGCCTCGAAGTAGACGTGCGAGGCGTCGGCGTCGACGGCCGTCATGCGCCGTGCCACCACACCCGCACCTTCGTCGATGCGAACGGTGAGGCCGCGGCTCTTCGCGGTGCGGCGCAAGGCGGCGCGCACCACGATGACGCCGTCGTCGGCGCGCTCGAGCCACGGCGCGGCCGGCGCGTGCAGCACCGGCTCGTCGGTGCCGCCGACCACGATCGCGCCGTTCTCGACGTCGCCGTCGTGCATCGTGCGCCACGCCGGATCGATCCACCACGCGCCGCCGGGCGCCTGCGCCTTGACGGCGTACACGCCGGGCGCGAGCGGCAGCGTGAGCTCGAAGCCGTCGCCGGCCGGGCTCATCGCGTGACCGACCGACCAGTGCGGCAGCTCGCCGCGCAGCTCGAGCGCGGCGGTCGGCGCCTGCGGGCGCGCGCGCACCGTGACGGTGGCGGTCGTCGGCTCAGGCGCCGGCATAGATCCGCTCGAGGGTGCGGCGCGGCGTCCCGTCGGGCGGACGCAGGTACGTGGCGTGCCCGTGATCGTCGGACGACGCGGTCCAGAGCTTCTGCTTCTGCTCGGCGACCGCGCGCCAGTCGGCGGCGATGCGCTCCTTGTGGCGCGAGGTGTAGACCTCGATGCCGCTCGCGTGATCGATGACGCGATCCATGCGCGCGCGATCGCGGCAGCGGGCCGGGTGCGCGACCACGTCGAGCGCGCCGTCGGCGCGGATGGCCTCGATGGCCTCCTCCGGCGTCCACGCGAAGAGATCCTTGTCGTCCTCCCAGAACGTGCGGTGGTGGCGGATGAAGTCGTCGTAGACCACGCGGTTGCGCCGCGCGATCAGCTCGAGGAAGTCCTGGAGCGCAGGGAACTCGGTGCCGCGCTTGTCGGCGAGCGTGCCGCCGGGGCCGGGCGGATCGATGAAGTAGCGCTGCTCCTCGGGAAGCGACGCGAGCCACGCCAGACACAGCTCGCGCCAGCGCAGGCAGACGGCGACGGCGCGCGCGCCGAGCGCGGTGTCGCCGAGCGAGCCATCGAGCGCGCGCTCCGGCGGGAAGTACGCGAGGATGTGCACCTGCTCGGCGCGCGCGGTGCCGGCGTGGATGAAGGACGTCACCTCCATCGCCGGCACGAGGGTGACGCCCAGCGTGCGCGCGGCCTCGGCGGCGCGCGGCACGGCGGCGAAGGTGTCGTGATCGGAGACCGCCACGACCTCCATGCCGAGGCCCGCGCGAAACGCGACGTAGTCCTCGGGCTCGGCGCGCCCGTCGGAGAACCGGGTGTGCCCGTGCAGATCGGTGGCGACGGTATCCGGGGTCATGACGGTCAGGGCGTGATCGACTGCCGGACGACGGTGTAGTTGCCGCCGAAGTTGTTGTCCCAGAACTCGTAGACCTTGGCGTTGTTCACGACGCCGTGGCGGTAGACGACGGCGTACTCGAGCTGCGCGCCGCCCGTCGCGAGATCGAGATCGATCTGCCAGCGCTCGCGGCCGCTCCACTGGTAGTCCTCGGCCCAGTAGAGCTTGTTCTTCTGGCCGGCCTGGCCGATGCCGAACCACTGCACGGTGTTCCAGCCGTCGGTGGTGGCGACCAGCTCGATCTGCTTGTCGAAGTCGAGGTCGGCGAGCTGGACCGAGATCGATCCGCGCACGCTGGTGTCGGTGACGACGACGGTGTCGCGCCACGGCTCGACGCGGACGACGTTGTACGACGGGCCGTCGTTGGCGACGTGGAGCTCGCCGTTGTTGTCGTCGACGTAGGTGTGGCCGGCGCCGTCCTGGTACCAGGCGTCGAACAGCACGGTCTTCTGCGAGGTCGAGACCAGGACCGGCACGTGCCACTCCTCGTCGCCGTTGCCCCACGTGGTGACGTAGTTGCCGATCGCGGTGCGCTCGGTCGCGTCGTCGGGCGTGTGATAGACGACGCCGACGCGCTTCCAGTTGATGTCGGCGCCGCTGACGGGGCGGACGCGCACCTTGATCCACATCTCGATCGCGCCGCAGCCGAACCGCGTGTTCGGATAGCGGCACACGGTCCACGACGAGCCGGTGAAGCTCACCATCGTGGTGTTGCGCTGACCTTCGTATTGCGCCCAGTCGTGCTGGTCGATCGCGCCCAGGTCGGGCACGTCCGCGCAGCCGATCATGGCGGGAAGCTGGAGGATGACGGTGCCGGCCATCGCCGCGCCGCCGAGGCTGGCGCCGCGACGACGGAGACGGGACATGGCCGTGGTGAAGAGCTCGTGAGTGGCGGGAGATTCCATCGCCCCGCCATGTGAGCAACGCGCGTACCACGGGCTAACGCCGCGAGATCACGCCCGAAGCGCAGGCCGCAGCCGTGGCGACTCGAATCGCCCGCGTTGCGTCGCGCAACGTCAGCCGCCGCCCCATTCGGAGCGGGGGTCATAGTCCGGGTCGAGCGGTTCTTCGGCGGGGCGGAGGTCGGCCGGCACCGCGTCGAGGTTGACGCGCGTGCGGTACCAGGCGGAGGAGCGGCCGCGGTTGGTGTCGACCAGATACGCGGCGGGGCCGAGGAGGGCGGCGACGTCGGGGTGGCGCGCCTTCCAGCGCTCGAGGCCGGCGAGGGCGTCGGCCTTGGTCTTGGCCTGGCCGATCGTGATGACGGGGAGCTTGCTGCGGTCGGAGGGCTCGATCGGCTCCTGCGTGTCGGAGAGCGCGAGCAGCGCGTCGAGCGTGAACGCGCGATCGTCGATCGCCGCGTGCACGTCGCCGCGCGCCGCGAAGAGCGCGGGCACGGTGGTGAGCGTGAACGCCGCCGGGTCGCAGGTCGCGATCTCGTCCCACGTCAGCGGCATCGAGACGCGCGCGTCCGGCGTCGGGCGCACCGAGTACGCGCTCGCGGTCGTGCGATCGCGCGCGTTCTGGTTGAAGTCGATGAACACGCCGTGGCGCTCCTCCTTCCACCACTTGCTCGTCGCGATCGCGGGCGCGCGGCGCTCGACCTCGCGCGCCAGCGCCATGCCGGCGCGGCGCACCTCCGTGAACGGCCAGCGCGGCTCGAGGCGGACCAGGATGTGGATGCCGCGCGAGCCGGTCGTCTTCGGGAACCCGGTCAGCCCCAGGTCGTCGAGGACGCCGCGCACCACGGCGGCGACGTCGCGCACCTGCGGCCACTCCACGCCGGGCACCGGATCGAGATCGATGCGCAGCTCGTCGGGATGATCCATGTCCGTCGCGCGCACCTGGTGCGGGTTGAGGTCGATGCACCCGAGGTTGCACACCCACGCCAGCTGCGCCGCGTCGCGCACCACGACCTCCTCGGCGGTGCGCCCGGACGGGAACGAGAAAACCACGGTCTCGATCCACGCCGGCCGCTTCTCGGGCGCGCGCTTCTGGAAGAACGGCTCGCCGGTGATGCCGTCGGGGAACCGCTTCAGGTTCATCGGCCGCCCGCTCACGCCGCGTAGCGCGCCGTCGGCGACGGCGAGGTAGTACTCGATGACGTCGAGCTTGGTGTGGCCGGCGTCGGGGAAGTAGACCTTGTCGGGGTTGGAGATCGTGACCTCGCGGCCGGCGATCTCGCGCGTGAGCTTCTTGGCCTTCGATGGCATCAGCGGTGCCCGTCGCTGGCGAGCCAGTGCTCGAGCGCAGCACGCTCCTGCCGGTCGTCGATCGGCGTGTGCGCCAGGTCGATGAGCGACATGCAGTGCGCGGCGAGCGCGTCGACGGCGCTGGCGCTCCACGTCGCCTTGTCCTCGCGACCCTCGTGCACCGCGACGAGCAGCTTCGACCGCCCCGCGAACACCAGCCGGCCGGCCTCGAACGCGACCGGTGGCTCCGCGCGCGCGGCGTCGATCTTCGCGTTCGAGCCGGCGCCGACGGGTGCGCCTTCCGTCAGGCGCGCGCGCACCGCAGCCACCAGCCGCTCCAGCGCGTGCGGCGGCGGCTCCGGCTTGGGCGGCGGCTCGGGCAACCACTCCCTGCTCGGCGGTGGCGGGTAGCCTTCGCGCGCGGGTGCCTCGCCATGGATCTCGATGCGGGGCGTCGAGCCGGTGCCGTCACGCCTCCGCGAGCGCGCGCCGGGATGCACGCCTTGCGCGTCGACCTCTTTCTCGCGCTCCGGCTCGCGCCATACGCCCGCGCGCCGCGCCATCGCGTCGTAGCGCGCGCGGCACAACGCGCGCACCGCGTCGACGAGCCCGCGCGGCTCGGGCGCCGTGTAGAGCTTGCCCCACAGCGGCGCCTCGGGCGGCGCGTCGATCTCGACGTCGCCATGCGGCGTCGACACCGTGACGAGCCCCCGCGCGCGCGCGTCCTTGGCCAGCGCGTCGACCCACACGACGCCACGGACGAGGCTCGCGTCCCAGAGCGCCGTGTCGCGATCGATGTGCCACGCGTCGACGAGCTCGCTGTCCAGCGCGTCGGCCGGAGGTGCGAGCCAGCTGCGGAGCGCGAGCTGGCTCGTGGTTCGTACGTCCTCGGCGAGCGAGCTCCACACCGCGTCCTCGGCGGCGCGGCTCCACGTGCGATCGCCCTGCAGCTCGGGATCCTCGACGAGCGCGTAGGTCGGCCACGCGCACGGATCGGACGCGCGCTCGAACGGCACCATGCCGCGACACGCGTGCAACCCGCGCAGCCCGACCGATCCCGGCCGCAGCGCCGCCACGATCCCGCGCCGCCGGCTTCCGCTCGTCGACAGCTGGGCCACGGCCAACGCCGCGCCGCGCACCTGCACCGGCAGCTCGAGGCGTGCGAGCGGCGCGCGTGACCGGTTGACGCGCGCCTGCGCGTCGAGCTGCAGCTCGCGGGTTCCGTCGATGAACATGCGGCCGGGCATCCGGCTGGCCAGCGCGGCGTCGTCCTGGTTCAGCGTCAACACGCGGCGCCGGTTGTCGAGCGGTTGCCCGCGCGGCTCGCCGACGATGAACCAGGTGTCGCCCAGCATCGACTCCTGCGCGAGCACGTCGTTCCATGTCATGAGCGTGCCGGCGAGCGTCGGAAAGAGCGGCACGCCGGCGACGCGTTCGGGCTCGAGCCGTTGCGCGAGCACGGCGCTCGCCAGTCGCCGGCGCAGCCACGCGGGCAACGTGACGCCGCGCGCCGTCGAGGTCGCGACCTCGGTCACGAGCGCGAGCGCGAGCGCCTGCACCTGC
>DATLEB010000326.1:0-16454 GCA_035525615.1 Kofleriaceae bacterium
CGAGCAGTACCGCAACCAGTACACGCTGCTGGTGCCGAGCCAGTACAACGCGAACTACTTCTCGATCGTGTCGCCGGCGACGGGCACCGTCACGCTCGACAACAACGCGGTCACGGCGCTCTCGCCGTTCGGCGACGGCAGCTTCAATGCCGGCCGCATCGCGGTGCAGGCCGGACAGCACAACCTCGTCTGCAGCGAAGGCTGCGGCGTCGAGGTCTACGGCTGGTCCGACGCCGTGTCCTATCTATTCGCGGGCGGCCTCGATTTGGAGCAGATCGTGATCGGCGGCCCTTCGCCCGCGGAGTGAGGAGAGGGCCACCGGCAGCCAGCACGCCCCACGTGGGGCTCCGTGCGGGGCGATTCACGTGAGGTGTTTCCGCGGAACGGTCGTAGCAGGCCGATGCGACGGTTCAACACGGGCAGCACATCCAGGTGCGCGGACCGCAGCCGCTCAGCGCAGCGCTCGGTTTGGCCCTTCGGCCCCAGGGCCAATTTCGATCGCGGCATATCGCACCAGCGCGCCGGTGCCGCCCCACGCGACGTCGAACGCGCCCTCGGACGAGCGCGAGCCGCGAGTCCGTGACAGCACGACGAGAGCCGCGCGTAGCCGTTCCTCGATAGTCGTCGCCGTCGCGTCGGCGATAGCCTTCAAGGCGTCGCTCGCCTGGGCCTTCTTGAAGCCCATCCCGCACAGCGCGCGCTCGACATCCGCGTCCAGCGTCCGCCGCACCTCCTCCGCCGCCTTTGCTGCCGCCGCGGCAGCTCGTTCTGCGATGGCCTCCGCGCGCTTCGCTTCCATGAAGTCCACGCCGAGCTGGCGCTCCGCCTCGTACTGGTTGTGCGGGCGGCAGTACAGGCCCATGCCCGTCACGGTCGGCTGCCCACCGCGGCAGTGGGGCTCTCGGTGATCGTATTCGAGGAACCGCCGATCCCCGCACCGCACACCGTCCTCGCTCACGAACGCGCAGCTCTCCTCGTCGCGGTCGTGCACTTCGCGCCGCACGTGGCTCGACACGTGTGCCGGATCGGAGGCCTCGCCGTTCACCGGCCCCTTCGGCATCCGTGGGTTCGACCTCATGCCGAACTTCTCCTTCTCGATCTTCCGCAGCAGAGCGTCGAGCGCGCGATCGATCACCTCACCGAGATCCCCGGACGGATTGCAATGGCTCAGCAGGTCGCGCGCCCGGTCGAGCTTGTCCTTCGTCGCCTGACTGATCGTGACCTGCAACGCGAACCGCTCGGGCGCCAGCGGCTTCACCCGCGCCGGCAACCCCTCCGGAATTGGCCCTGGGGCCAACGTTGGCCCTGGGGCCAGATCCGAGCTCGCCCCCACCTCCGGCTGCGCGACGGGCATGAGCACCTCCGGGAGATCCGGCCGCGGCGCGAGCCTCGCCGCGATGATCTCGATCTCCGTCTTGCTCCGATGAGTCGCCTCGTCAATCAGCCCATCCACATTCTCTTCCGTGTAGTGCGCGGCCAGCACCACCACGCCGCTCACGTGCAACCGCCCGTCCGCGATCGCCGCACCGATCTGCGGGAACCGCCGCACCGCGCGCGCCGCGCGCATCCGCTTGTACGCGCAGTCGTCGCTCATCCGCAGCACGCGCGTGCAGTACGCGTGCATCGTCGGGCACGCGGCGGGTAGGAACAGCTCGCGCGCATCCACCTCTCCGAGATGCGCGAGCAACGCCGCCGTCGTCCGCCAGTCCGCCGCGACCAGCGCGACCAGCTCACCAACCAGCCTCTCATTCGAAAGATGCTCGAGCGTGTATGCGGGCATGACTCCACATAACACGGAGAAATTTGCCCTCTCAGAATCCGCTCAGAGCCACGCAAAGCCGCTTTGACTCGCGATTTCTCGTCGACCTCCTTCTCGCGCAGCACACGCGAGCTGGTGCATTCCTCGACGAAGATCCGCCGCGTTTCTCGGCGACGGCTTCGTCGCGCGTTCTGCATGCGTCAACAAAAAAGCAAGAAATCGTCGTCGAGGATCCCGATCGTCGCAGCGAGCGGACGGTGCTGGTCGAGCGCGAGGCTGCCGATCTTCACACCTCACTGCGCCGGCTGACCCACGAGCCCGACGCGAGACGCCGGCGTGCCCTCGGCGACCGACCCTTCGGGCTCCGAGGCAGAACGAGACGGCCGGTTCGCGCCTGACCAAGCAGCCGCGCGCGGCCTGGCGCGCGCGCATTTCATCCACTCCTCTCCTCCCCCGGCGCACCCCGGGGCTGCCGGGGCGGGGGTCGCGAATGGCCCGCCAGCGCGCGAGGACACGTGACCGGCGCTCCAACGACCGCTCGCGCCGCCCGGACGCTCACCTCCGCGGCGGCGCCCACGCGCCGGGCTCAGCGCGCACGCGCCGGGCACGTTCCTCGCGCGCAAGGCGGGCCTCGCGCCCCGCCTCGGCAGCCCGCACGCAGCCCTGCATCTCCCTCTCCCTCACAACTCAGGCCGCGCCGTGCGCGATGAACAGACAGGAACTCGTTGGCAGCCTGCGTGTAGAGTATTGGCGAGGCACAGCAATCTTGCGGTCCGTCGCCGTCCCGGTCGCCATCGTACTGATTGCCGTGCTGGCTTGCGGGAATCCGTACATCGTCAACGGGTACAAGTCCCCAATGGGATTCGGCGGGCAGCGACTTCATCCGCACACCGGCATCGATTTCAAGGCTGAACTCGGCGATCCCATTCTGGCTGCCGCCGATGGCGATGTCGCGGAATCAACTTACTTCGAGGACGCTGGCAATGTGATCGTGATCGGCCATCGTCGCTCGCCAGAAGGCTATGCGTACTTCACGGCATATCTGCACCTCGATAAACGGGAGGTGCGGATCGGTGAGTCAGTCCGAAGAGGCGACCAGATCGGTCGTGCAGGCTCCACCGGCTGGGGGGCCAGTGAAGGGTACATCTGCATTTCCAGCTCTGCACGTTCCTGTGCCTCGCGGGCACAGAGAACGGCAACTTCAAGGGCGTGGAGGACCCGTTGACGTACAGTGCAGGATGCTTCGATCCTCGTCGAACGTACGACGATGGAGATCGCTTGATTCTGACCTACCCTATCGAGTGCGACCGCTGAGCACGGCCAGCTTTCAGCCCGCGCCGTCGCTACTCTTCTTCTCCGGCCGTCCCGCAATGGCCGCCTTCGCGTAGTCTCGATTCATCATCGCGATGTACTCGGCCGAAATATTCTTCGGGCACGCCGCTTCGCACTCGTAGTGGTTCGTGCAGTTTCCGAAGCCGGCCGCGTCCATGGCATCGACCATGGCGAGCGTGCGCTTGCCCCGCTCGGGCTGACCCTGGGGCAGGTGGTGCAGGTGGGCGAGCTTCGCGGCGACGAACAGCATCGCGCTCGAGTTCGGGCACGCCGCCACGCACGCGCCGCAGCTGATGCACGCCGCCGCGTCCATGGCGCGGTCGGCCTGGACCTTCGGCACCAGCACGGAGTTCGCGTCGGGCGCGGAGCCGACGTTGGCGGTGATGAAGCCGCCGGCGCCGACGATCCGATCGAACGCGCTGCGGTCGACGCACAGATCGCGCTGCACCGGGAATGCGCCCGCGCGCCACGGCTCGATCCAGATCTCGTCGCCGTTCCGGAAGTAGCGCATGTGCAGCTGGCACGTCGTCGTGCCGGCGTTCGGACCGTGCGGGCGCCCGTTGATGACCAGCGAGCAGGTGCCGCAGATGCCCTCGCGGCAGTCGCTGTCGAACGCGACCGGCTCCTCGCCCTTCTCCTGGAGCTGCTGGTTCAGGATGTCCAGCATCTCGAGGAACGACGCGTGCGTGCTGACGCCTTTGACCTTGTACGTCTTCATGGCGCCCGGCTGGTTCGGCCCGGCCTGCCGCCACACGTGTAGCGTCAGGTCGAGATCGTGACCGTTGCCGCTACCGCTACCGCTGCTCTGGCTCTGCGCGCTCACTTGTAACTCCGGGTGGCGAGCTTGACGTTCTCGAACACGAGCGGCTCGACGTTGCGCACGGGCTTCACGCCGTCGCCCTGGTACTCCCACGCCGCCACGTGACAGAAGCGCTCGTCGTCGCGCTTGGCCTCGCCGTCGACCTGGTACTCGGTGCGGTAGTGGCCGCCGCAGCTCTCCTCACGCTCGAGCGCGTCCATGCACATGAGCTCGGCGAATTCCAAAAAGTCCGCCACGCGGCCGGCCTTCTCGAGCGACTGGTTGAAGGTCTCGCGCTCGCCGAGGATGCGCGCGTCGGCCCAGAACTGCTCGCGCAGCGTCGGGATGAGCTCGAGCGCCTTCTGCAGGCCCTCGCGATTCCTCGCCATGCCGCAGTACTCCCACATGATGTGGCCGAGCTCCTTGTGGAACGACTCGACCGTGCGCGTGCCGCGCGCGCCCACCGCCATCAGGCGATCGAGGCGCGCCGCGACGTCGCCCTCGACGCGCTTGAACTCGGCGTGATCGGTCGACACGCGTGCGCCCGGCGCCATGCCGGCCAGGTAGTGGCCGAGCGTGTACGAGATGATGAAGTAGCCGTCGGCGAGCCCCTGCATGAGCGCCGACGCGCCGAGGCGGTTCGCGCCGTGGTCCGAGAAGTTCGCCTCGCCGAGGACGAACAGGCCCGGGATCGTCGACTGCAGGTGGTAGTCGACCCACAGCCCGCCCATCGTGTAGTGGACGGCGGGGTAGATGCGCATCGGCTGCTTGTACGGGTTCTCGCCCGTGATGCGCTCGTACATCTCGAACAGGTTTCCGTACTTCTCGGCGATCGCGCCCTGGCCCATGCGCGAGATGGCGTCGCGGAAGTCGAGATACACGCCACGCCCGCCGGGACCGACGCCGCGACCGTCGTCGCACGCCTCCTTGGCGGCGCGGCTCGCGATGTCACGCGGCGACAGGTTGCCGAACGATGGGTACTTGCGCTCGAGGTAGTAGTCGCGATCAGCCTCGGGGATGTCCCCCGGCGATCTCGTCGCGCGGCCCACGTCCTCGGCGCGCCTGGGCACCCACACGCGGCCGTCGTTGCGCAACGACTCGCTCATGAGCGTGAGCTTCGACTGGTAGTCGCCCGACACCGGGATGCAGGTCGGGTGGATCTGCGTGAAGCACGGGTTGCCGAACGCCGCGCCGCGCTTGTACGCGCGGTATGTCGCCGTCACGTTCGAGCCGACCGCGTTGGTCGACAGGTTGAAGACGTTGCCGTAGCCGCCGGTCGCCAGCACGACCGCGTGGGCCGAGTGCGACGTCACCTTGCCGGTGACGAGGTCGCGCACCACGATGCCCGCTGCCTTGCCGTCGACGGTGACGAGGTCGAGCATCTCCGTGCGCGAGAACATCGTGACCTTGCCGGCCGCGATCTGCCGCGACAGCGCCTGGTACACGCCGATCAGGAGCTGCTGCCCGGTCTGTCCGCGCGCGTAGAACGTGCGCGACACCTGCGCGCCGCCGAAGCTACGGTTCGCGAGCGTGCCGCCGTACTCGCGCGCGAACGGGACGCCCTGCGCGGCGCACTGGTCGATGATGTCGACCGACACCTCCGCGAGGCGGTGCACGTTGGCCTCGCGCGCGCGGAAGTCACCGCCCTTGACGGTGTCGTAGAACAGGCGATGGATGCTGTCGCCGTCGTTCTGGTAGTTCTTCGCCGCGTTGATGCCGCCCTGCGCGGCGATCGAGTGCGCGCGCCGCGGCGAGTCCTGGAAGCAGAAGCACGCGACGTCGTAGCCGAGCTCGGCGAGCGTCGCGGCGGCGGCGCCACCGGCGAGGCCGCTGCCGACGACGATGACGCTGTACTTGCGCTTGTTGGCGGGGTTGACGAGCTTCAGCTCGAACTTGGCCCGGTTCCACTTCTCTGCGACCGGGCCGGCGGGGATGCGCGCGTCGAGTTTCATATGCGACTACAGCGTGATGAGCTTGAAGAAGACGGCGAGCGGCGGAGCGGCGTAGCCGGCGGCCAGCGCGAGGCCGAGCACGGGACCGAGCTTCAGGAAGAACGGGTCGTACTTGGGGTGGCGCCAGCCGAGCGACTGCAACCAGCTCGACGCGCCGTGCGCGAGGTGGAAGGAGAGCAGCGTGACCGCGACCAGGTACGAGATGAGGATCGGGAGGTTCTGGAAGCCGAGCACGTACATCGAGTACGCGTCGTAGCGACCCTTGGCGTCGACGGTGTGGAACGACGCCGGCTGCACCCACCCGAAGGTGAAGTGCGCGAGGTGGTAGATGATGAAGGCGAGGATGACGAGGCCCGTCATCGTCATGGTGCGCGCGAAGATCGTGGTCTTGCGCGTGCGATAGACCGCGTACTTCTGCGGCCGCGCGGCGGCGTTGGCGCGCCACAGCGCGATCGCCGTCGCGACGTGGATGATGAGGATCGCGAGCAGGCCGCCGCGCGCCGCCCACTTGAGCGCGCCCAGCGACTGCAGCGTGTGCGCGTACGTGTTGTACGCGTCGCGGCCTCCGAACATCCCGAAGTGACCGACCATGTGGACGATCGCAAAGAGGAGGAGCCCGAGGCCGGTGACGGCCATGATCTGCTTCGCGCCTATCGACGAGCGCACGTAGCCGACGAACCAGCTCATGACGGGAGGCTTCTCATGATTGATTCTTTGCCTCAAGCGATCCGATGCAGGAGCGCATCGCCACGCTTCAACCGAGTCAGGTTCTCGACGACGATCGCGGCGATGCCGTCGAAGGCGTTCGTGGTCGAACCGGCGACGTGGGGTAGCGTCACCACCCGGGGATGGGCGTAGAGCGGATCCGCGGGATCCCACGGTTCCTGCCAGTAGACGTCGAGACCTACGCCTCCCAGCTGGCCGCGCGCGAGGGCGTCCTGGAGGGCGTCGCGATCGATCACGGGACCGCGAGCGACGTTCACGAGGATCGCGTGAGGCTGCATCGCCGCCAGCGCCTCGGCGTCGATCATGCCGCGGGTGTCGTCACTCAGGGGAACATGGAGGCTGACGGCGTCGGCCTGCGCCAGCGCGGCGAGGAGCTCGGCGCGCGTGGTCGACGACGTCACCATGCGCACGTTCATCCCGAGCGCCGCCGCGCGCGACGCGAGCGCGCTGCCGGTCTTCCCACCGCCCACCACGAGCAGCGACGAGCCGGCGAGCTCGACGCCGAGCGGCGAGCCGATCACGCCGTGCTCGAACGAGGCGCGCGCGGCCGGCCAGCGGCGCGCGCAGAGGAGCAGCAGGAGGAGCGCGGCCTCGGCGACCGCGGTCTGGTTGGCGCCGGGCGCGTTGCACACCGGGATGCCGCGCGCCGCGGCGGCGGCCTTGTCGATGGCGTCGGTGCCGGCGGCGGGCTGCTGGATGAGGCGGAGGCCGTGCTCGGCGGCGGCGGCGATGGCGCGCGCGTCGACGTGGCCATTCGACGGCAGGATCACGTCGGTGGGCGCGGACAGCAGCTCGTCCACGAGCGACCGGCGGCGGTCCCAGTGGCGGATGCGATCGGTCGACGGCAGGCGCCTGGCGATCTCGTCGACGATGTCGAGCCAGCCCGAGCCGCAGAACAGGATCTCCACCGCGGCACTCTAGCCGAGATGCTCGACGAGGATCTTCACGGCGATGGCGCAGAGTGCCGCACCCCCGAGGAAGCCGAGACGCCCGCCCAGACGCGCACCGATGGCGCGGCCGGCGTGGGCGGCCCCGAACGTGAGCGCGGCGGTGACGCCCGAGATGATCGCGATGGTCACGCCCGGCGGAGGCGCGAGGAGCGGCGTCGTGACGCCGGCGGCCAGCCCGTCGAGGCTGGTCGCGACCGCGAGCACGAGGAGGACCCGGGGTGCGAAGGCGCGGTCGGCGTCGAGGAGGCCGGCCTTCATGTCTCCGCGCGTCCGGGCGGCCTCCAGCATCGCGCGGATGCCGAGCCCGACGAGCAACGCAAACGCGATCCAGTGATCGACGCGCGCGAAGCTGCTTCCCAGCGCCGCGCCCAGCTGCCAGCCGGTGGTCACCGTGACGGCGTGAGCCACCCCGACGAACAGGGCGGCCATCAGCGCATCCCGCAGCCGGATCTGCGCAGCTGCAAGGCCCCGTACCGCGATTGCAGCCGCGGCGTCCATCGACAGCCCGAGCGCGAGGACGACCGCCGCGATCACGGGGGGATTCTTGCCATACAATCCTACGGTTGGCCCAGGTCATCGCAGACCGGTTCGAGATCGAGCGGCTTGCCGAGTCGGGCGGTATGGGCTCGGTCTACTACGCGCGCGATCGCATGACCGGCGAGCCGGTGGCCGTGAAGCTGCTCGCGCGCGCCAACGAGCGCTGGGCCGAACGCTTCCGCCGCGAGGCGCTGGTGCTGGCCGAGCTGACGCATCCGTCGATCGTCCGCTACGTGGCGCACGGCGTGAGCGCGTCGAACGAGCCGTGGCTCGCGATGGAGTGGCTCGAGGGTGAACCGCTGTCGGTGCGCCTGCGCCGTGGGCGGCTCTCCATCGTCGAGGGACGCGACCTGGGCATCCGCATCGCCGAGGCGCTGGCCGCCGCACACGGGGCCGGCGTCATCCATCGCGATCTCAAGCCGGCCAACGTGTTCCTCGTCGACAACGACGTACGCCAGGCCAAGCTCCTCGACTTCGGCGTGGCGCGCCTGCGCACGATGATCAGCGACACGACGCGCACCGGCGACAAGGTCGGCACGCCGCGCTACATGGCGCCCGAGCAGGTGCGCGCCGCGCGTGCCGTCGACTGGCGCTGCGATCTGTGGAGCCTCGGCTGCGTGCTGTTCACGAGCCTGGCCGGCCGCCCGCCGTTCTCGGCGGCGGACGAGATGGCGACGTGGGGCAAGATCCTCCTCGAGGAGGCGCCGCCGCTCGTGACCGCGCGCCCCGAGGTGCCGCCCGCGATGGCGGCGCTCGTGCGCCGCTTGCTCGAGAAGGTGCCGGGGCTGCGCCCGGCGAGCGCGGCGGCGGTGGCCGACGAGCTGCGGCGCATCGATCGCCCCGAGGTCGCGGACTCGACGGGCATCACGGCGGTCGGCGCGTCGCTGGCGACGTCGAGCGAGCACCGGCGCGTGGCGATCGTGATGATCGGGACGGTCGGAGACGACGACGAGAGCGCGAGCGAGTCGCGCGAGGACACGTCGCCCGACGCGCCGATGTACGTCGAGCTCTCGGCGTGCGCCGAGCGCTACGGCGGCAACTTCGAGGCCCTCGCGCGCGGCGGCGCCATCATCACGTTCGCGGGATCGCCGTCGGCGACGGATCTGGTGGCTCGCGCAGCGCGCTGCGCGCTCGACGCCCGGCGCGTGTGCGACGCGGCGCTGGCGCTGGCGTCGGGGCGCGGCACGATCGGCACGGTGCCGGTCGGCGACGCCATCGATCGCGCGGCGACGCTGTTGCGCCGCGGCACGTCGGGCAAGGAGCCGACGCGCCCGGTCGCGATCGACGAGGTGACGGCGGCGCTCCTGGGGCCGCGCTTCGCCGTCGAGGGCGCGCCGCTGCCGCAGCTGATGTTCGAGCGCGCCGACGACGGCGTGCGCGTCATCCTCGGGCGGCGCACACCGACGGTCGGGCGCGAGCGCGAGCTCACGATGCTCATGCAGGCGTGCACCGACGCCGCCGACGAGCCGGCGGCGCGCGCCGTGGTCGTCACCGGCGAAGCGGGCATCGGCAAGTCGCGCCTGCGTCACGAGCTGGTCGAGCGCCTCGAGGGCATGACCGAGCAGCCGCGCATCTGGACCGGGCGCGGCGATCCCATCCGTGCCGGGTCGCCGTTCTCGCTGCTGGGCTCGGCGCTGCGCCGGCGCGTGGGCGCGGCCGAGCAGCTGCTCACCGACGAGGATCGCGCCATCGCCGCCGGCTGCGTGGCCGCCGCGGTCGACGAGCTGCGACTCGACGACGGCGATCGCGTCGCCGCCTTCTTGACCGAGCTCATCGGCTCGCACATCACCGCAGCGCCCAACCAGCAGCTCGCGGCGGCGCGCCGCCAGCCACGCCTGATGAGCGATCAGGTGCGCCGCGCGTTCCTCGACTTCGCCGTCGCCGACGCGAAGCGACGTCCGCTGGCCTGGATCCTCGACGATCTGCACTGGGGCGATCAGCCCTCGGTCGAGCTCATCGACGAGGCGCTGCGCATCATGGCCGACATGCCGCTCGCGGTGATCGCGTTCGCGCGCCCCGAGGCGGAGGGCCTGTTCCCGCGCCTGTGGGCGCAGCGCGACGCGACGACGGTGCGGCTCGGGCCGCTGTCACGCAAGGCGGCCACGCGCCTGGTGCAGGACGTGCTCGGCATGGGGACTCCGGAGCCGGTCATCGGCACGATCGTCGAGCGCGCCGCCGGCAACGCCTTCTATCTCGAGGAGCTGGTGCGCGCCGCGGCCGCCGGCGAATCGGAGCGCCTGCCGGAGAGCGTGGTCGCGATGGTGCAGGTGCGCCTCGAGGGCCTGCCGGCGCCGGCGCGCCAGGTGCTGCGCGCGGCGTCGGTGCTGGGCGCGCGCTTCGCGCACCGTCCGCTGGTCGCGCTCCTCGGGCGCGAGCTCCCCGAGCGCGAGCTCGATCAGCTGCTCGAGGATCTCGTCATCCGTGAGCTCCTCACACGCGAGCCCGGTGAGGAGCGCGAGTGGTCGTTCCGCCACGAGCTCTATCGCGAGGC
Organism: Kofleriaceae bacterium; assembly: GCA_035525615.1. Taxonomy (GTDB): domain Bacteria; phylum Myxococcota_A; class Polyangia; order Haliangiales; family Haliangiaceae; genus UBA2376. The sequence continues at coordinate 10,547 of DATLEB010000326.1, forward strand.
GTCGTACGGGATGTTGCTCGACGCCGACCGCCGGCTCGCGCACCGCACGACCGGGCTGTGGCTCGAGGCGCGCCGCGATCGCGACGCGTTCACGGTGGCGCAGCACCTCGAGCGCGGCGGTGAGCTCGAGCGCGCCGCGCTCTGGTATCGCTACGCCGCCGAGCAGGCGCTCGAGGCCGGTGACCCGCACGCGGTGATCGATCGCGCCGCGCGCGGCCTGGAGTGCGGCGCCGCCGAGGCCGAGAAGGGCATGTTGCTCCTCCTCGCCGCCGAGGCTCACGACTGGCTGGGCGAGACCGAGGCCACCGAGCGGTGCGCGCTCGAGGCCATGGAGGTCGCGCGCGAAGGCTCGACGACGTGGCTGCGCGCCGCCGCCGAGCTCGCCGTCGCCGCCGGCCGCCAGGGCAACCACAACCTCCTCGTCGGACTCGCCCGCGACATGCTGCGCGTGCGCGCCGGCGAGGCGCGCGCCGATCGCGTGATGGCGTTCGCGCTCGTCGCGAGCGAGCTGTTCCTCTCCGGCCACGGCGAGCAAGGTCGGCGGCTGATGGCGCGCCTCGACGAGCTCGCCGACGTCGCCGACAAGGACCCGCTCGCCTCCGGCTGGCGCGCGCGCGCCCGCGGCATCGAGGCCGTGGTCACCGGCGACAACGTGAAGGCGCTCGGCCTCATGCTCGAGAGCGCCACGCACATGGAGCAGGTCGGAGCGCAGCGCGACCTCGTCGCCGGGCTCATCAACATCGGGTTCCTCGAGGTGCAGGTCGGCCGCTTCGCCGACGCCGAGGTCACGCTGGCGCGCGCACAGGCGCTGGCCGACGCGATCGGTGCGGTGCGCGCGCAGACCATGGCGACGCAGAACCTCGCGCTCACCATCATGTACGCCGGCCGCGGCGAAGAAGCGCTCGCGCTGGCCCGCACCGCCGAGAAGATGGCGCGCACGCAGGGCTCGCTGCGCGTCGCCGGCGCCGCCGCGATCTATCAGGCCCGTGCGCTGCTGCTGCTCGGTCGCGTCGCCGAGGCGCGCGTCGAGGCCACGCGCGCCGTCGACACGCTCTCGGGCATGCCGCCGACCTTGGCCTACGCGCTCGCCGTGCGCGCCGAGAGCGAGCTGGTCCTCGAGCGCCTCGACTTCGCGGCGACCGCCGCCCGCGCCATCGAGCGCCTGCTCGACGAGCTGGGCTCGATCGACGAGGGCGACGCCTACGCCCGCATGATCCTCGCGCGCGTGTTCTTCGCGCGCGGCGAGACCACCGACGGCGCCCGGGTCGCCAAGGCCGGCTGGGCCCGCGTCGAGGCCGCCGCCGCCGGCCTCTCCGACGCCTCCGCGCGCGCCAGCTTCCTGGCGATGCCCGAGCACCTCGCTCTCAAGAAGCTGGCCGAGGAGAACTAGTGGGCGCCGGGCAACTGCCCGAGCGTGCCACCAGTCGTAACGCGCGCCGCATGGCACCACTGTTGCTGCGAACGCGCGCGATGCGCCTGCGCTCGAGTCTCGTCCCCGCCGTGGCCGTCATGGCCGTGGCCGCCATCGTCGCGCCGGCACACGCCGAGCCACGCGAGATCACCGGCATCGTCGTCGAGGCCGCGACCGGCGAGCCCGTCGCGGACGCCATCGTCGTCGCCGGAAACGGTGACCCCGTCATCACCGATTCGAGTGGCAGATTCACCATCCGTGTGAACGGCAGTAGGCAGCTGCTCGTCACCGCTGCCGGATTCGGCGACCGCACCGTCGCGATCCGCCGCAGCGGCAAGGCCTCGCTCCGTATCGAGCTCACCCTCTCCGACGACGCCGAGATCATCGAGCTCGAGGGCACCGCGCCCGACCAGGGCCCGCAGACGTGGGAGCTCACGCCCGACCAGATCCGCGCCCTCCCCGGCGCCGGCAACGACGTGCTCAAGGCCGTGCAGAGCCTCCCCGGCGTGGCGCGCATCCCGTTCGGGCTGGGCGGCCTGGTGATCCGCGGCCAGTCGCCGCGCGACACCAACGTCTACCTCGACGGCATCGAGGTGCCGCTCGCCTTCCACTTCTTCGGGCTCGCGTCGTTCTATCCGGCGACGATGCTCGAATCGCTCGAGGTCGAGAACGGCGGTCACGGCGCCGCGCACGGCCGCGGACAGGGCGGCCTGGTCACGCTCACGTCGAAGGCGCCGCGGCGCGACGGCTGGTCGGGCGGCGGCGAGGTCTCGATCCTCGACGCGCAGGCGCGCGCCGAAGGACCGACCGGCATCGGCGCGATCTCGATCGGCGTGCGCCGCTCGTACATCGACGGGATCCTGCGCGCGGTCTTGCCCGAGGAGGATCGCTTCCTGCCGCGGTACTACGACTCGCAGATCCGCTGGGACGCGGGTGACACGCGCAAGCGCGGCCTGCTGACGATGTGGATGTTCACGTCCAACGACCGCATGGCCGACGACCAGACCAGCTTCACCGAGGCGTTCGTGCGGTTCGGCGCGCGCTACAAGCGGCAGCTCGGCGCGACCACGCTGTCCGTGACCCCGTGGGCCGGCCGCGACATCCTCGCGTTCGTCGACGAGGGGGATCCCGAGGATCCGGATCGCGAGCGCTCGGAGCTGTCGCGGACGCAGTGGCCGGTCGGCGTGCGCGGCGACGTCGTGCGCGACGCGCGGTGGGGGCATGTCGCCGGCGGCATCGACGTGCAGGGCGGTCGCTACGGCCGCCTCGCGATCGGCGAGCCCGAGGACATGGACGGCGGTGACGGGCCGACCGTGATGATCCCCGACGTCGCGCGCTGGTCGGCCGATGTCGGGTTGTGGGCCGAGGCGCGGTATCGCGTGCGCGGCGACAAGGTCGTCGTGAAGCCGGGCCTGCGCTTCGAGTATTACGGCCTGTCGGACGAGGTCGTGCTCGATCCGCGCCTGCAGGTCACGCACACGCTCTCGCCCAGGCTCGTCGTGCGCGAGTCGGTCGGGCTCTATCACCAGCCGCCGACCGCCGCCGACACCGATCCCGACTTCGGCAATCCCGCGCTCGACAGCGCGTTCACGCTGCAGACGTCGGTGGGCGCGGAGACCGTCGGTCCGCTCGGCATCCAGATCGGCGTCACCGCCTTCGCGCACCGCGGCTGGAACCAGCCGGTCGCCGTGAGGGCGCCGGCCGGCTCGGGCTTCGACAACCCCGCAGGTCCGGGCAGCGGCATCGGCGCCGTGATGCTCGAGCTCCTCGAGGAGCAGCTCGGCTCGTTCGAGTATCGCGACAACGTCGGCGAGTCGGTCGCGTACGGCGTCGAGCTCGGCGTGAAGCATCAGGTCGGCCGCTTCCTGGGCTGGGGCTCGTACACGCTCACGAAGGCGCGTCGCAAGGACGACCCGGCGCGTTTCGAGGGCTGGCGTGCGTACCAGCTCGATCAGCTGCACAACCTGTCGATCGTCGGCTCGGTGCTCGTCGGGAAATGGCAGCTCGGCGCGCGGTTCCGGCTGGTCACCGGCAACCCGTACACGCCGATCATCGACGGCGATCAGGACATCATGGGGCGTCCGCTTTCGCAGCGTCTGCCCGACTTCATCCAGGTCGACCTGCGCGCCGACCGCGCGTGGAAGCGCGACTGGGGGACGATGAAGCTCTTCATCGACGTGCAGCACGCGACGTGGCCGCTGCGCGACAACTACGAGGACGCCGGGTGGGACTACGAGAACGATCGGCCGAGCTTCCAGAAGGGCCTGCCGATCCTGCCCATGTTCGGGCTCGAGTACGTGAACTGAGCCGGCGTCGACTCGGCCGGGCTCAGTCGACCGCGATGACGCGGTTGCGCCCGCCTTCCTTCGCGGCGTAGAGCCGCACGTCGGCCTTGCCGAGGAGCTCGTTCGCTTCGCGGCCGTCGGTCGGAAACTCGGCGACGCCGCACGAGAACGTGTAGCGGGGGATGTCGTCGGTCGCCTTGCGGTCGGAGAGGCGCAGGCGGATCGCGTCGAGCACCGATGCCGCCTGCTCGCGGCCGGCGCGGCGCATGACCACGACGAACTCCTCGCCGCCGTAGCGGCCGACGAGGTCGGTGCCGCGCAGGCGATCGCCGAGCGCGCGCGAGACGTCGCGCAGGACGGCGTCACCGACGAGGTGCCCGTGGTTGTCGTTGATCAGCTTGAAGTGATCGACGTCGAGGAGCGCGACCGCGACCTGCTCGCCCGCACCGGCGCCGGCGACGAGCGCGGCGCCCAGCTGCTCGAGCGCATACCGGCGGTTGAAGATGCCGGTGAGGCCGTCGCGGTTGGCGAGGTCGCGCATGTGCGCCTCGCTGGCGCGGAGCGCGGCCTCGGCGCGGCGCTGCTGGCTGATGTCGCGGAAGCTCCACACGCGCCCGACGATCTCGTTGCGCAGCACCTGCGGGCGGCCGGTGCGCTCGAAGGTGCGGCCGTCCGTGAGCTGGACGACGTCGATGGTGTCGCCGTCGGGGCCGGCGAGGACGTCGGAGGCTTCGGCGAGGAAGCTGTCGAGCTTGCGCGTGCGGCTGTCGAGGTGCGCGCGCAAGGCGGAGAGCTCGCGGGGCGGCGCGTCGAACTGCCACATCTCGAGGAAGCGGCGGTTGAACGCGACCACGCGCTCGCTGTCGATGGCGACGATGCCCTCGCCGGTCGACTCGAGCGTGGCGGCGAGGAGCGCCTCGCGGCGCGCGCGCTGGCCGAGCTCGAGGGCGAGCGACGTGAGGCTGCCGAGGAACGCGGCGTCGCGCTGCTCGGTGCGCGACCAGTCGCGCGCGCCGCCGATGTGCTCGTTGCACACGACGCCCACCAGCGCGCCGCCGGTGCGCACCGGCGCGTCGAGCATGGCGCCGATTCCGAGCGGCGTCAGGTAGCCGGTCGAGAACTCGCGCGTGCGCGCGTCGGTGTGGGCATCGTTGGCGGCGATCGGCTCCTCGGTCTCGAGCGCGGCGAAGTAGCCGGGGTACGTGGCGGCGTCGAGGACGATGCCGGCGGAGTGCGTGCCGGTCGCGCGCTCGAACAGGTCGAGGCAGCGCAGGTGACAGCGATCCTCGTCGAGCAGCCAGACGCTGCAGCGCGCGACGCCGATGGCGCGCACGCCGGTCTCGGTGATCACGCGGATGGCACCGTCGGGATCGCCCTCGTAGCGGCGCCAGATGCGGGCGAGCTCGGCGAGGGCATCGGGGCTCTGCTCGGAGCTCGCGTCGACGCGAGGCTGGTCGCTCGGTGGCGAGGTCACCGTGCGAGTGTACGTGATCGTCCTGCGGTCGTGCGGCGTCCGGCGAACCTCGCGCTCGCTGCTGTCTGGTGTGTCGCGTGCGCGAAGGCCGACAGCGGCACTCCCGTCGACGCCGCCGACGACGTGGAGGTCGACGCGCCGGTGCAGGTCGACGCCGAGGAGTGCGCCGACGTCTGGTACGCCGATGTCGATGGCGACCAGCACGGAAATCCCGGTGCGCGGATGATCGCGTGCGCGGCGCCGGCGGGCTACGTCGCGGCCGGCGACGACTGCGACGACACCCAGGCGCTCGCGTTTCCGGGCGGCGTCGAGGTGTGCGACGGGCTGGACAACGACTGCATGTCGGCGACGACGGAGGTCTGCTCGTCCGGCTGCGTCGTGCGCGTGCGACCCGACGATTCGCGCCGCTACCTGTTCTGCGTGACGGCGGCCAGCTTCGCGAACGCCGGCGCGCGCTGCACCATGGAGCAGTTCCGCCTGGTCGAAACCGTCATGGCGCCTCCTCACCGGCAACCGGCCGGCTGCAGACCAGGATCGCAGATTTGCACATCACCGCGGAGACCAATCGCAGTCGGTGGGATGGCACGGCGGTAGATTACGGTGCGGCGGTACGTGGCTTGTGGGTGGTGAGCCAGCGCGGCGCGTCGGCATGAGCAGTTGCGCGAGTTCACCGGAACGTCACAGACGGCGGACGAGGCGATGACCATCAAATTGCTCGTCGACCGAGAAGGTCGCGAG
>DATLEB010000333.1:0-5231 GCA_035525615.1 Kofleriaceae bacterium
GCAGCAGATCGTCGAGCGCCGCGCCGCACAAGATCGGGAACGCGAGCGCGAACAGCACCGCGTAGCGCGACGGCACGCGCAGGTCGCGATAGATCGGCAGGTGCTTGAGCAGCCACCACGGCCCGTACGGGATCGCGCTGCTGGCGACGATCCCCGCGCCCACCAGCACGACGATCCACCAGGCGCGGGTACGCTTGACCTTGAGCGACCAGAGGATGAACGGGGGGGTGATGTAGGCGAGCCGCCAGCCGTACTCGTGGAACCAGTAGCGCTTGCCCGGCACCGGCTCGACGCCGCGCCACCAGTACCCGTTGCGGATCATCTCGATCGGCGTGGAGAAGTCGGTCTCCCACTGGCGCCGGGGGTGGTCGAGCGCGAACTCGAGGGCGGGCAGCATGCGCACCGCGCCGATCAGCGCCGCGCAGCCGGCGCCGAGGAGGAGCGCCCGAAACGGGGTGAAGCGGCGCAGCCTGACCGCGTCGACGGTGGCGAGCGTGGCGAGCAGGACCGTCGCCATCGCCGGCGTGGAGGTGCCGCCGTGCGCGACGATCCACGCCGCGATCGCGCCGAGCGGGATGGCGAACACCGGCTCGTCGACGGCGCGGCGGTAGCAGAGGATGAGGTAGGGAAACAGCGCCGCCGAGGCGAAGTTGGAGTGCCCCGACGACAGGTGCAGCGCCAGCCAGCCGCCGGCGCCGAACAGGACCGACGCGAACAGCGCGCCGGCGATCCCGAGCGCGAGGTGCCGCGCGAGCCGGTACATGCCGTCGAACGCGCAGAACAGGTAGAACAGGATGGTCAGCTTGATCCCGAGCGCGGTGCCGAACACGAGCGGCAAGAGGAACGTCGGCGACGCCACCTCCGACTGCGGGTTGGCGAGCAGCACCTCGCCCCCGCAGCCGTACGGGTTCCACAACGGCGCCTGGTGGAACCAGACGATCGCGCGGCGGCCGACCTCGATCCACGACTGGAAGTAGCGCCAGTCGTACGCGCTGGCGAAGTAGTCGGGATGCAGGAAGATCGGCCAGACCGCGGCGAGCGCGAAGAGGACGAACAAGAGCGGCAGCCACCGCTCCCAGCGTTCGCGGACCGGCCCGCTCACGTGATGGCGCGCGACTCGAGCCAGTCGACGATGCGCGCCTCGAGCTGAACGCCGTCCAGCCGGTCGATCTCCTGCACGCCCGTCGGTGAGGTCACGTTGACCTCGGTGAGGTGATCGCCGATGACGTCGAGCCCGACGAAGTAGAGCCCGTCGGCGCGGCAGCGCGCGCCCACCTGCGCGCAGATGTCGCGCTCGCGCGCGGTGAGCACGGTCTTGATGGCCGTGCCGCCCACGTGCAGGTTGCCGCGGGTCTCATCCGCGCGCGGCCGCCGGAGCACCGCGCCGATCGGCTCCCCGTCGAGGAGCAGGATCCGCTTGTCGCCCTCGCGCGCCGCCGGCAGGTAGCGCTGCGCCATCACCAGCTTCTTGCCGGACTCCGAGACGGTCTCGAGGATCGCGTTCATGTTGCGGTCGTCGGCGCGCACGTGGAACACGCCCGCCCCGCCGCAGCCGTCGAGCGGCTTGACGATCATCTCGCCGCCCTGCTCGGTGAGGAAGCGCCGGAGCCCCTCGATCGAGCGCGTCACCCGCGTCGGCGCGATGAATTCGGGGAAGTTGAAGATGTAGAGCTTCTCGTTGGCGTCGCGCAGCCCGCGCGGATCGTTGACGAGCAGCGTCTTTCCCCGCGCGCGATCGAGCAGCAGCGTGGCGAAGAAGTAGTCGAGATCGAACGGCGGATCCTTGCGGATGAGCACCGCGCCGTACTCGGCGAGCGCGCGCCTCTGCCCGTAGTCGACCTCGAGGCACGGCCGCCGCGCGCGATCGGCCCGCGCCACCTGTCCCACCGACGCCATCGGCTCGGCGCCGTCGAGCTCGATCCACTGCGGCAGGCAGATCTCGACCTCGTGCTTGCGGCGCAGCGCCTCTTCGATGATCACCAGCGTGGTGTCGGTCGCCGGATGGATGGCGTCCGGCCCGTCCATGACCACGAGGATGCGCACGTCTAGGCCGGTGGGACCAAGGGGGTGCCGGGCTCCGGCTCACCGCCGTCACCACCTGGCGGCTTGGTCGGCAACAGGTGCTCGAGGCCGTGCTTGCGCAGCCGGTAGTACAACGTCGAGCGGTTGATGCCGAGCGCCCGCGCCGCGCCGGCGATGTTGCCCTGGTTGCGCTCGATGGCGGCGACGATCTCGTTGCGCTCCTGCTCCTGCAGCCGCGCCTGCAGCGGCCGGCCCGACCCGCCGCCGGTCGCCGCCGGCACCGGGGTCCCCGACAGGTTGCCGCGGCGGCCGAAATCGAGGTCGGCGGCGGTCACCTCCGCCTGACCCTTCGGGCAGATGATGATGGCGCGCTCGACCACGTTCTCGAGCTCGCGCACGTTGCCGGGCCACGGATACTCCATGAGCGCGCGCATCGTCGCCGGCGTCGCGCCCTCGACCTTGAGGCCAAGGCGGCGGTTGAACCGCTCGATGAAGTGATGCACGAGCTCGGGTACGTCCTCCGTTCGTTCGCGCAGGGCGGGCAGGTGGATTCGCATCACGTTCACCCGGTAATAGAGGTCGGCGCGAAACTTTCCCTCGGCGACGTCGCTCTCCAGGTCACGCGCCGTGGCGGCGACGAGGCGAACGTCCACCGTGCGCGACGCATTGTCACCGACGCGCCGCACCTCACCCTCCTGCAGCGCGCGCAGGAGCTTCACCTGAAGGGGCATCGGCAGCTCGCCCAGCTCATCGAGGAAGAGCGTGCCGCCGTCGGCTTCCGCGAACAGGCCGTCGCGCTCGCCGGTAGCACCGGTGAAGGCGCCCTTCGCGTGGCCGAACAGCTCGCTTTCGAGCAGCGCTTCCGGAATGGCACCGCAGTTCACGGCCACGAACGGCGCCGCCGCGCGCGGGCTGGCGCGATGGATGTATCTGGCCACGAGCTCCTTGCCCGTCCCGCTCTCCCCCGTCACGAGCACCGTCGATGGATGGCGCGCCACCTTCTCCGCGAGCGCGAGTGCGGTCATGAGTCTCGGGCTGCGTCCGACGATGCCGGACGGGGCGCGAAGGGCGGTGAGCTCCTGGTGGAGCTGCGCAACGGTGCGTTGCAGTTGTTCGCGCTCGATCGCCTTGCGGATAACCAGCAGTACCTGGTCGGCACGAAACGGCTTCGCGATGAAGTCGTAGGCGCCGCGCCGGATCGCCTCGACCGCCGCCTCGTCGTCCCCGTAGGCACTCATCATGATGACGAGCGCGGTGCCGCCCGCCGCAACGTACCGGTCGAGAAATGCGAGCCCGTCCAGGCCCGGCATACGCACGTCGCACAGAATCAGCTCTGCTGGCGCCGCCGCGAGCAGCTCGAGGGCGGACGCCCCGTCATTCGCGGCGCGTACCGCGTGACCCTCTGCCTGCAGGATGAGCGAGAGCGTGTGCCGGAGTCCCAGCTCGTCGTCAACGACGAGGATGTTCATGTGCGCCATGGCTCGCGGGGGTCGCCGGGCGCGTCCGGGGGCGGCGATGCATCACAGAGCGGAAGGAAGAGGTGGAGCGCCGCGCCACCTTCTCGCGCGCGCTCCACCCATATGATGCCACCAAGATTCTCCGCGCTTCGCGCGACGATCGCCAGACCGAGGCCGGTTCCCTTCCCCGGCTCCTTCGTGGTGAAGAAGGGATCGAAGATCCGATCGGCGTCCGCGTCGGGCACGCCTGTCCCCGAGTCGGCCACGATGATCTTGACGAAGTCGTTGGCGTCGCGCTCGCGCGACAACCATGTGCTCACGCGCGGGCTGGGAGGGTGAGGGGTGCCGCCGGCAGGCACATCGCTGGAGCGGCGCTCGAAGCCGGCTTCGAGGTTGGCGCGTGACATCACGGTCGTGCTTACCGCCACCACGCCCGACTCGCCGGCGGCGTCCGCGGCGTTGAGCAGCAGGTTGACGAAGATCTGCTCGAGCTCGTGCCGGTCACCCATCACAACCGGGGCGCGGTTGGAGAGCGTGAGCACCAGGGCGACGTGACGCAGATGCCCCTGTTCGGAGACCAGTTCGGCGACGTGACGGAGAGTCTCCGTCACGTCGATGGGCAGTGGACTCTGCCGGCGCGGCCGGGCGTAGTCGAGCAGCCCTCGGACGATGCGGTCGATCCGCGCGGTCTCGCGCTCGAGGCCACCGACCGCCTCGAGGGCGCGTGCATCGTCGCGGGCCCCCACGCGGAGCAGGTGCGCATAGCCACTGATGGCACCAAGCGGATTGCCGATCTCGTGGGCGATGCCTGCGGCCAGTCTGCCTACGCTCGCGAGCTTTTCGGCGCGGACGAGCTGAGCCTGCTCGTGCAGCAGGCGCTCGGTCATCCGATTGACGCTCGTCGCGAGCTGAGCGAGCTCGCGCGAGGCCTGCGCTTCCACGCGACGGTCCAGGTCGCCGGCGGCGATCGCTTCTGCGGCAGCGGCAGTGCGGCGCAGCGGCTGCACCACCAGCCGGCGCAACTGCACCGCGCCAAACGCCACCACGACCGCGACGTCGGCGGCGATGAGGAGGCTGATGTAGAGGATAGCGCGCGCCGGATCGAGCGTATCGTACATCAGCACCACACTCGCGACCGCGAACACGAGCGCGGAGACGGCGAGGATGGCGAAGTTGACGAGCAGCTCCGTTCGGAGCGAGGGGAGGGAGGCTGGCCGTGGCATGCCGGGGGAGAGGGACGGCGATCGGAGATTGACGAGTAGCGGGAACGAAGGTCAAGAACGACCGTAGGCGCGAAGACCCACAACGGCGAAGGGCACACCGACCGAGGTCGATGTGCCCTTCCCACGCTTCGTGTGCGGTCGTGCGTACGGCGTGCCAGTCGCTGGCTCGCCGTGCAGGAGCCGTTACTTACACGCCGGCTCGCCGTCGCCCGCCGTGCCCACGACCGTGTTGACCGTGTTCACGCCGATGCCGCACGAGAAGGCGGTGATCTGCGAGTGCGTGACCGTGGCCGACCAGTAGCCGGCACCCACCTTGACGGACGGCGTGCTGACGCCAGTCGACGGGCGGAACTTCAGCTTGGCGGTATCCCCGTAGATGATGTAGTAACCGGAATCCGAGAAGAACGACTCCTCGGCGGTCACCAGGTTGCGGAGATCCGACTTCATCGCGGCCGTGTAGGCCTTGGTCTTCGTGTTGGCGAACTTCGGGATCGCGATCGCGGCCAGAATGCCGATGATCACAACCACG
>DATLEB010000165.1:0-13271 GCA_035525615.1 Kofleriaceae bacterium
GTCAGCGGTTGCTGTTGCCCTCGTTGAACACGTCGGCGGCGAGCTCGTCCTCGAACTTGCCGTGATACTCGAGAACGTAGAGACCGTTGCGCGAGTCGATGACGTAGATGAGCTTGTCCTGGATCACGGGGTAGCTCCACATCGACACCGGGTGTGCGCCCAGCGTCGGATCCTCGTACTCCACGTTCGGCACCGGCGTCGGCCGCAGCTCGGCGATCCCGACCGGCAGCGCGGGATCCGACACGTCGACGACGTGCAGGCCGCCCGCGTACCACGTGACGAACGCCAGGTTCTTCGTCGCCGTCACGTTGTGCGCGGTGAACGCGAGCTTCGCGTCGATCGCCACGTTCGCGCAGTACGACGGATCGTTCTCCGGGATCTTGAACTCGCCGAGCAGCACCGGCCGCGTCGGATCGCTCACGTCCGCCGTGCGCAGGTATCCCCACGGGCAGCCCGGCCCGAGCGGCACCGGATAGACCTCCTCGGTGAGGACGAGGATGTGCTCGCGCCCGACCAGCGGCACCGCCGAGTGCGGCCCCTTCGACGAGAGCGGCGGCCAGGTCAGCGCCTGCGGCGGCGGGGTGATCAGGTGGACGTTCGCGAGATCCGAGACGTCGGCGAGCAGGAGGCCGGCCTTCAGGTGCGAGACGTACATCGTGTTGCCGTCCGGCGACACGCCGACGGAGTGGATGTTGTAGTCGTCGCTCAGCTTCACCACGCCCTCGCGGGTCGGCTCCCACTGCGCGGCGCGCACGACGTTGCGCGGATCGGTCGCGTCGAGCACCTCGACCGACGGCGGCCCCGGCGGCGCCGCGATGAACACGAGCACGCGCGCGCCGTCGCGCCAGAGGAAGAACTCGTGTGGGCTGCGCGCGGTGCGGATGCCGTCGCCGGCGATGGTCACCGTCGAGAGCGCCACCGGCGCCCGCCGGTTCGAGATGTCGAAGAAGCGCAGGTTCTCGGGCTCGGCCACGCCGGTGCTTGCGCAGCCGTGCTGCTCGTCGCCGCACACCATGTTGAGGACGACGAGCAGGTTCAGATCGGGGACCACGCGCAGCTCGCGCGGCGACATCCGCGGCAGCGCGGCGTCGGGCGGCCCGATCTCGCCGACCACCGCCGGCGCCTTCGGGTCCGAGAGGTCGACGATGAGGACGCCCTTCTTGTCGTTGCGCGACCCGACGTACGCGATGTCCCCGGCCACCGCGATCGCCGCGAACATGCCGCGCGCGCCCAGGTCGCTGTGCCCGACGATCTCGAGCTCGTTCACCTGCGGGAGGTTGTCCCCACACGCGCCCAGCGCGATCGCGAGCAGCACGACACACCGCCTCATGCGGCGATGATACGCCGGTCGTGCGGCGTCAGGCTTCGGGATCGGGCTCGGTGCGGCTGAGGCGCGAGAAGACCTCGGACCCGTCGGCGATCTCGGGGAGCAAGAGGTCCTGCACCTCGACGACCCCGACGAAGCGCCAGCGCACCAGCTCGCCGACCGAGCTCTGCTCGTCGCGCTCGTTGATGCGGCCGATCGCGGCGGCGCGCTCCGAGGCCTCGGCCTCGTTGCTGGCGCGGATGAGGCGAATGCTCTCCTCGTAGATGTCCGAGGGCACCGGCTGATTGCCGATGTCGCAACGGAAGACGAGACGCGCCGAATACCAGCTCTTCTTCTGTTCGTCGGTCATCATCAAATAGGCCCCGTCAGCCGATCATAGTCGAACCCGAGCAAACGAGCTTCATCTGGAAGGTGCGTGGGCTAGCGTACGGCGGCCGGGCATGGCAAGTTGCGCGCCCCGTGAAGGAACCGTTACCAGAGCGCTTCGCTGACCTCGGTCTCATCGAGCCGATCGCGCGCGCCGTGGCCGAGGAAGGCTACGAGCGCCCGACGCCCATCCAGGCTCGGTGTGTGCCCCATGTGCTCGCCGGGCGCGATCTGCTCGGACTCGCGCAGACCGGTACCGGAAAGACGGCGGCGTTCGCGCTCCCCATCCTACAGGGTCTCTGGAACCGTAAGCCGGACGGCCAAGCGCGCGGTACGCGACCGATTCGCTGTCTCGTGCTCACACCTACACGCGAGCTCGCGTCGCAGATCGGCGAGAGCTTCACGACGTACGGACGCCATCTGCGGCTGCGCGTCTCCGTGATCTTCGGCGGCGTCGGCATGGAGCCGCAGAAGCAGACGCTCAAGAGCGGCGTCGACGTCCTCGTCGCGACGCCGGGTCGTCTGCTCGACCTCGCAGGGCAGGGCTTCCTCGACGTGGCGCGGCTCGAGATCTTCGTCCTCGACGAGGCCGACCGCATGCTCGACATGGGCTTCATCCACGACGTGAAGCGCGTGATCCGGCTCCTGCCGCCCAAGCGGCAGACGCTGTTCTTCTCGGCGACGATGCCGCCCGAGGCGCAGCAGCTGGCCGACGTGTTGCTCCACGATCCGGTGCAGGTGGCGGTGGCGGCGGTGTCGCAGACCGCCGACCGCATCGAGCAGGAGGTCGCCTTCGTCCGGAAAGCGGACAAGCGCGCCATGCTGGTCGACGTGCTGCGCGACGTCGCCATGCGCCGCGTCCTGGTGTTCACCCGCACCAAGCACGGGGCCAATCGCGTCGCCGACCACCTCGAGAAGGCGGGCGTGGGCGCGGCCGCGATCCACGGCAACAAGTCGCAGGGCGCGCGCGAGCGTGCGCTGGCCCAGTTCAAGAACGGGCAGAACCGCGTGCTGGTGGCCACGGACATCGCGGCGCGAGGCATCGACATCGACGACGTCACGCACATCGTCAACTTCGATCTGCCCGAGGTGCCCGAGACGTACGTGCACCGCATCGGCCGCACGGCGCGCGCGGGCGCGTCGGGGTTCGCGCTGTCGTTCTGCGACGAGGAAGAGGGTGATCTGCTGCGTGCGATCGAGCGCCTCATCCGCCGCGACATTCCGGTGGTCGAGGGGCATCCGTACGAGCTGCCGGGCGGGCGTCCGCGGGCGGGCAGCTCGCCGTCTCCGCAGGCGCTCATGCAGGCGCGGCGCGACGAGCGCCGGCGCGAGGGCGGCGGCGGCGGCGGTGGTGGTGGCGGTGGTGGTGGTGGTCGTCGCCGCGGTGGCGGTGGCGGTGGCGGTGGCGGTGGCGCTGGTGGCGGCGGTGGCGGTGGCGGTGGCGGTGGCCGTCGCGGTGGCGGTGGTAGTGGTGGCGGCGGCGGCGGCGGTGGCGGCGGTGGCGGCGGTGGCCGACGTCGCGGCCGCTGATTCGCGGACCGATCAGAGCTCGACGCGAACGCCGAGCAGCGCGTACAGCGGCGCCTGGAAGCGGCTCGGCGCGCCGTAGCGCCGGTTGAACCGCGCCGGGTCGCTCTCGTCGACGTTGTCCTTCACCCACACCAGATCGCTCGCGTCGCCGCCCTCGATCGGGGGCAGCGCGTCCATCACGTAGATCTCGTCGACCGCGGTGACGCCGCGCCGGTTGAAGAGGTTGAACACGTCGACCATCACGGTCAGCCGGCCGCGACGCGCCGCGAGCCGCGCGTTCGTGGTCGCCACCGTCGGCAGCCGGCCCCCCGCGCCGCGCGGCAAGAGGAACCGCTGTCCACCGACAGTGCGGATGCTGCGCGGTCGCCCCGACGACGCGATCGCGCGCACGCCGAGATCGATGTCCATGCCGGACCGACGTCCGCGTCCGACGATCTCCGCGAAGAAGCGATGCGGCTGGTCGTTGGGCAGCGAGCCGGTCGCGTTCACCGGCTGCTCGTCGAACATCGTCGACAGGTACATCGCGAACCCGTCGACGGGATCCTGCGGCCCCGGCCAGTTGCCGCGCAGCCGCGACCACGCGTACCCGAAGCGCACGTTCACGACCGCGCCCGGCGACGTCTCGAGCGACGCGCCGATCTCGGTGAAGTCGCGCGTGGCAGCGGCCGTGCCTTCCTCGGCGCCGACCACGGCGAACGTGCCGCCGACGTCCTCGAGCGTGCGTCCGAGGTGCCGATAGCGCGCGTGCACGCCGGCCCGCGCCACGTCGGCGGCGCCGACCTCGAGGCCGGCGAGCGCCTCGTCGATGCGCACGCCCTTCAGGTCGGTCGCCACCGGCACGCCGGCGTCCGCCGACACCGCGTGCGTGACGTTCGCGCCGAACTGGCCGCGCTGGTAGAAGGTCGGCCCCGCGAACACGCGCTCACCCGCGCCCGCCGGCAGCATCGCGGCGTAGCGGCCCCATCCCACGAAGAGGCGCGAGCGTCCGTGCCCCAGCACGTCCCACGACGCGCCGACGCGCGGCAGGAGGTCGCGCACCTTCACGGACTCGCCGATCTGGCTCGACTCCGCGCGCACCCCGACGTCGACGACGACGCCCTCGCCGGGCTGCCAGGAGTCGGCCAGCCACGCTGCCATCCCGCGCGTGCGGATGGTGCGCTCGTGCTCGTCGAGCCACGCGCACGACACGCCGTCGCCGCACGAATCCGTGAACCCGGCGCCGAGGGTCACGTAGCGGTAATCGACGAGCAGCTCCGGCGCGAGCTGCAGCCGCTGGTATCCGCCGGTGAAGCGCGAGCGCAGGACCACGCGCGAGTCCTCGCCGCTCGCGCCGAGCGCGACCCGATGCTGCCCGAACGTGCGCTCGATCTCGCCGAGCACGCCGGGCCGATCCTGGATGATGTCGAAGAGCTGGCCGGCGCCGCCGACGTGGTAGTAGCCGGTCGGGAACGGGCAGTTCTCGAGGCCGGGATACGGATCGTCGGGCGTCCCGTCCTGGCAGCCGGCGCGCACGGCGTTGTCGCCTGCGCCGACGGCGGCATCGGGCGGCGGGAAGTACGCGAGGCCGAGGTCGGCCGCGTCACCGCCGGCGGCGTGCGGCGATTCGACGCGCGCGTCGCGCATCCACGTCGCGAGCACCTTGGCGCGCGTCGACGACCAGGTGCCGCGCCACTGCGCCGACAGCACGGCGTCGTAGTCGCGACGATCGACGCCGGCCGCGGACTCCTCCGCCGTCACCGTCCACCGCGTCTCGCCGCCGCTCGAGACCAGCGCCGTCGCGGAGAGGTCGTGATGCGGGGAGCGCGCGCCCAGCCGCGCCATCACCGGCACCGACCACGCGAGCGCGCCGCGCTCGATCGTGCCCAGCGACTCGTGCACGAGGAAGCCGTCGACCTCGTCGGGGAACGTCGATCCGTCGGCGTCGACGCGACGCCACGCGTGCCGCACCAGGCTGGAGTCCCACAGGCGCGGCGCCACGCCCGCCGCGTACCAGAGCGACGCGCCGCCGGCCCGGCCGAGCGGGCCGCTCACGACCGCGTCGGCGTCGAGCGTGCGCTGGTCGGCGAGCCGGCCCTGGAAGCTGCGGTACTCGCCGCGCACCGTCTCGGTGAGCCGCGGCGGCGCGCCGATGCCGAGGAACACGCCACCGCGCACCTCGCGTGTCTCGCCGCCCGCGAGCAGGCGCGCGTCGACCACCGCGCCGGTGGTCGCTCGATCGCGCACCGAGAAGCCGCCGGTCGCGATCGCGACCTCCTCGACGAACGCGAGCGGCACGCGCACGCCGAGCGTCCCGAGGCGCGGCGAGTCGATGGCCACGCCGTCGAGGAGCCAGCGGTTGTCGACCGCGGTCGCGCCCGCGAAGTGCACGCCCGCGTCGTCACGGCCGGCGCCGACGACGAGCCCGGCCGCGCTGTCGAGATCCGCCGCTGCGAGCGGCAGCCGGGCCAGGCGCTCCGCCGTGAGCTGCGTCTCCAGCGCGGCCGGCGCGCGCCCCTGCTCCGCGGCGGGGCAGGCGAGCGACTTCGCGCTGGCGCAGGTCGTCGCCTCCTCCTCCGGCTTGTCGAGCTGGAACAGGTCACGCGGCTCGTCGGCCGACGCCTCTCGCCCGGTGAAGACGACCGCGAGCGCTAGTGCAACGGTCGCGCTCCGGCGAACATCCCAGCCGGATGGCGAACACACGACCATGGACGGAAGCATCGCACGGACCGCTCACGGCGTTGGCGGATGGGCTGTGGCACGTGGATGCGACGCTGGAGATGCTCCCCATCGGTCGGCGGATGGTGATCCTCCGCATGGGGAATGGCAGCCTCGCGGTCCACAGCGCCGTGTGCTGTAACCCCGAGACGCTGGCGTCCATCGAAGCGCTCGGACCCGTGCGCTGGATCATCGTACCGAGCGGGCATCACCGCATGGACGCGCCCGCCTGGAAGGCGCGCTTCCCCGACGCGCGGGTCGTGGCCATGCCCGATTCCCAGAAGCGCGTGGGGCAGGTCGTCGCCGTCGACGGAGACTACGGTGCGTTGCCCGTCGGCGGCGTGACGTGGCAGGCGCTCGACGGCGTGCCCTCCGAGGGCGTGTTCCTGCATCGCGCGCCCGACGGCGCCGTCACCGCGATCTTCAACGACGCGTTCATGAACCTGCCGGCGTCGCTCCCCGGCTTCAAGGGCTGGGTCGTGAAGATGATGGGCTCGACCGGCGGCCCCAAGGTCACGCGCACCGCGAAGTACTTCATCGTGAAGAACCGGCCGGCCTACGCCGCGCACCTCCGCCGCCTCGCCGACACGCCGGGGCTCGCGCGCGTGATTCCGGGTCACGGCGACGTCGTCGCCTCCGACGCGGCCGCGGCCCTCCACCGCGCGGCCGACGGGCTCCACAAGCCATCATGACAGCAGCTCCGGCGGTCGCGCCCGCGATCCGGCTCACCGCTCGGCCGCTTCGATCGGCCGTGGGCGCCGGAGCGCCCGATCTTCGGCGTCATCCGCTACATGTCGTCCGACGCCGCGCGCCGCAGCTCGACCTCGAGCGCTACCTGGCGCGGTATCGTTGAAGAGATGTAGTAGGATCTGCGGCGATGCAGCTCCGGGGTCTGGTCGTTCTCGTCGGTGCCACCGCACTGAGCGCCGCGCTCGCGGCCTGTAGCGACCCGGCCGGCGGCGCGACGCAGCTCGAGAACGCGTGCGACGACTACTGCGTCCTCGTGCTCCGCAACTGCACCGGCGCCGTCGCGCAGTACTCCGACCTGTCGACCTGCCTCGCCACGTGCGAGACCATGGAGCTCGGGACCGACGGCGCCGACGAGGGCAACTCGGTCGAGTGCCGCACCTTCTGGGCCGCCATCTCCGAGGGCGACACCGCGATGTGCACGCGCGCTGGCCCCGGCGGCGACGGCACGTGTGGGCAGAACTGCGAGAGTTTCTGCGCCTCGACCATGCAGATCTGCGCCGACCAGGTCATCCCGCCCTACGACTCGGAGGCGGAATGTCTGACCGCATGCGGCATGTATTCCACAGCAGAGCGTTTCGACGCCGGCGACATCGCCGGAAATACGTTCGCGTGCCGCCTCTACCACATGACGGCGGCGTCGACCGAGCCGCTCACGCACTGCCAGCACACCGGCGTCGACAGCGCGGTCTGCCTCTGACTCACCTCCGGGCGGGCAGCCGGCCGCCGATGGCGTACGCTTGACGTATGCCCCTCGATCGAACGCCGATGCCGCTCTCGCACCGCGCCCGCCTGGCGCTGGCCGGCAGCGCGGCCGTCACGTTCGCGCTGTACCTCATCCCCTACGGCAGCTACGTCGCGTATCCGCTGCTGCTGATCTCGACGCTCGTGCACGAGCTCGGTCACGGCATCGCGGCCGTGCTGGTCGGCGCCGACTTCGTCGAGTTCAAGATGTGGAAGGACGGCTCGGGCGTCGCGATGCACACCGTGCCCAGCTCCGACGCGGCGCGCGCCTTCATCTCCGCCGGCGGGTTGTGCGGGCCGGCCGTCGCCGCGGCGGCGATGGTGTCGGCGGCGCAGAACACGACCTGGGCGCGCTACGCGCTGGGTGCGTTCGGCGCCGCGCTCGCGCTCGCGCTCCTGCTCGTCGTGCGCAACAGTTTCGGCGCCGTGTTCTGCGGCGTGCTCGCCGCCGCCGCGCTGGTGATCGCGCTCCGCGGCAGCGCGCATCTCGCTCAGGTGGCGCTCCTGTTCCTCGCGGTCCAGCTCGCGCTCTCGGTGTTCTCGCGCGGCGACTACCTCTTCAAGCAGTACGCCGAGACCGCGCAGGGCAAGATGCCGTCGGACAGCCAGCAGATGGCGGACGCGATGGGCGGCGCCTACTGGTTCTGGGGCGGCACGTGCGCGGCGTTCTCGGTGGTGATGCTCGGCTTCGGCGCCTACTCGTTCTGGCGCGGCACGACGCATCCTCGGTCATCCACGGTCATCCGGGGCTAGGCGCAAACCAGAAGCGACCCCACGAACTTCCGCTTGAAGGGAGCACGGATCGACCGGTACGATCGGTGGATGCGTCGATGGGTGGCTCTCCTGTTAGGGGTGGCGTTCGCGTGCACGAGTCAAGGGGCCGGGGACGACGGGGTCGACCCAGGGGACGATGTCGACGCGAATGGAGACAGCTGCCCGACGAGCACGTGCAACGGCGTTTGTACGAACCTCGACACCGATCCGACCAACTGCGGGTGGTGCGGACATTCGTGCAACGGCGTCAGCTGCAGCGCAGGAATCTGTGCCGCGCAGGACCTCGTGGCGGTGGGCGGCGGCATCGCCGCTAGCCACGTAGTGACGGATCAGACCTTCGTGTACTGGCCGAACATCGCGAGCACCTGCGGTGTCGGCGGCGGCACGTGCGACACGCTCCGGAAATGCCGCGGCACGGGCTGCGCCATGGCGCCGGTGCAGGTTGGCGTGATGGCGGCACCCCAATACGTCGCCGTGGCCGGCGGCGCGGCGATCGTGACGACGGCCGCAACGAGCAATGTCCCGCTCTACCGATGCTCGACCAACGGTTGCGGGAATTCGCCGCGCATCCTCACGACGGGGCCGTCCCCGGCGAACGTGGTCGCGGATGTGAATCACGCGGTCTGGATCCAGGGCACGACCGACCTTCGATCCTGCCCCAACGTGGATGCGGCCTGTACTCCGGCGACGCTCGCCAGCGCGGCTTCCGGCGGTGACTTCACATCGGCGCTCGCGATCGCTGACGGCATCGTCTACTTCGCGTCGAGCTCGACGATCTTTCGCGTCCCCGCCGATGGCTCGGCACCGGCGACACCCCTGGTGAGCGGCCTCGCAGGCGTCTCGGCGCTCGCCAGCGATGGCGTCGACGTCTACTACGCCGAGAGCGGCTTCATCGGGAGGTGCCCGGTCGCGGGCTGCGCCGCAACCTCCCCCGTCGCCGTCCCCGCCACGTTCGTACGCCGGGTCGAAGTGGACACCACCCACGTCTACTGGATGACGCAAGCCGGCGCCGCCAGCTCCGTCATGGCCTGTCCGAAATCCGGGTGCGCGACCATCGACGAGCAACACACGTATCTTGTCGACCGCGTCTTCGATTTCGCGGTCGACGGGACCAACGTCTACTGGGCCAACGGCGCAGTCCGCTTCGTGCACAAGTAGGACGCGCGCCGCTCCCGACCCGTCAGAAGGAGATCACGAAGCCGCGCGCCGGCTGCGACGCTGCCATGTCGTGCTCCGACTCCAGGAACATCGGCGTGTCCTGCGATTGCTGGTTCAGCATCACCAGCCCGACGACGATCAACACGACCGCCAGACTCACGCCGACGATCAGCGCGCCGCTGCTCGGTCCGCCGGTGGATGGCGACGAGCTCGTCGGCGGCGACTGATACCCCGCCTCCTTGCACGCGCCCGTTCCCACATCACAAACATAGCCGCCCGGGCAGTCCTTGTCGTAGATGCACGCGCTCGCGGACACGTCCTGCGCCTGCAAACACAACGTGATCGCCAGTGCTGCGGACATCGGTCGCACCTGTGGCATCTGTCCCCCCTCGTAAGAGTCGCGATTGTAGCAATCAGGGAGGCGACGTGGAACGACAATCTAGCGCAGCTCGAAGGTGAAGCGCTCGCGGGACATGTTGTAGACGCTGCCCGGCAGGCGCAGCGCCCACACCGCCTCGACCAGACACGCGGCGAGCGCCTTGTCGCCGGCCTTCGGCTGCACGTCGACGACCTCGTCGTAGGTCGACTCCATGGCGAGCGTCACGGTCCAGCCGGCGGCAGGCTTGTGCGTCGCGACGCAGGTCTTGATGGCATCGCCCAGCAGCGACGCGGGGTCCGGCTTCTTGCGCGACGACGCGCTGCCCATGCGCACGCTCGGGACCGCGCTGCGGTAACCGCGCATGCCGCCGCGGCCGCTGCCTTCCTCGAAGCCGATCGTCGACGGACGCGTGCCGGGCTCGACGGCGAGGTAGGACGTCACCGGCGAGACCGCCTTGCCCATCATGGCGACCTTCATCATCTCGTCGTGCGACAGCTCGCCGTGATCGTCCTCGGAGAAGACCCAGCCCGCGGCCGCCAGCGAGAACCCGGCATCGACGGTGGCGACGCGCTTGAACTTGTCGCCCCAGATCATGCCGCTGAGCTCGACGCGCGCCGGCGCGGTCGTGTGCGCGACGACCATGCGCAGGCCGGTGCCCTCGTCGAGGGTCTCGGGGAGGGTCTGGTCGTACTTCCCCTTCTCGAGATCGAAGCCCTTGATCACGAAGTGATCGAGGCGCATCGGGCGCACCAGGCCGAGGACGAGGCCGGGGAGCTCCTTGCCGAGGTCGGTGCCGCCGGAGAGCGTCGCGAAGATGCCGTGGTGAGCGAGCGCGATCTCCGAGAGCGCGTGCTCGTCGTCGCGGGAGAGCGAGAGATCGCCGCCGCCGCGTGGGTCGGTCTCGACGACGTGCACGATCGCGGCCGCCGGGAGGCCGGCGAACGCGGTGAGCGCGTCCTTGTTCTCCCAGCGACCGCGCAGGAGATCGTCGGTGGTGACGACGACGCGCAGCGGGCCCTTGCGGCCGCCGAGCGCGGCGGTGGCGAGGCGCACGCCTTCGTCGAGCGCGCTGCCGTTGCCGGGCACGAGCTTGCCGGCGTCGGTCGCCGCCTTCAGGCGCGCCTCGATCTCGGTGGCGGGCACGAACGTGCCGAACAGGCGCGTGGCCTGGCGGCGGTAGAGCACGATTTCGACCTGCGCATCCGGAACGTGCGAGAGGTACGCGCGCACGACCTTCAGCTGCATCGCGATGCCGTCGGGGCCCATCGAGTGCGAGGCGTCGACGGCGAACACGACCTGCGCCGCCTTGGGGAGCGGACGCAGCTGCGGCGCGGTGTCGACCTCGAGGCGGCCGAACGCGTGCGCCGGTGACGCGACCACCTTGCCGAGGCGCGTGGTGACGACGTCGATGGCCGGAGGCGCGAGCTCGATCATCGCGACGCCGCCGTCGGACGCGCTCTCCGGCGCGTCCGGGATGAATACCGGCGTGTCGGCGGCCGCGAGCTTCACGACCTTGCCGTCGCCGAGCTGGAGCGTCCACCGCTCGAGCGAGCCGGCGTCGAGCGCGGCCTGGTCGGAGACGACGAGCCGCCAGACGCCGGCGCCCTTGGTCTTCGACGGCAACGCGAGGTCGAACGCGCCGCGCACGTCGTTGTCGCCGCCGCCGTTGCCGTCGAAGACGTCGATGCGCACGTTCGCCGGCGTGTAGAGCGCGACGCGCAGGTCGCTCTTGTACGTGTGCTCGATGTCGATGGTGAGCTTGGCGGTCGTGAAGATGGCGCGCGTCGCCGCCGTGTCCTTGACCTCGATGGTGCTCGCCACGTAGCTGGCGCTGTCCTCGTGCGGGATGGCCTCGAGCCATTCCGGCATCACGGGCGGAGCGAGCACGATCGGCGCGTCGGTCGCCGAGCGAATGCCGTCCACCTTCATCATCGTCGTCGCGTCGGCCCAGGCCGGACGCACGCGGAGCACGGGCGTCGCGAGGTTGGGCGCGACCTCGGCGGACTGTCGTGGATACGAGAGGAACACGCGGCCGCCGCTGTAGCGCGTCGGGACCGTGAGCGTGTACTCGACCGTGCTCGTCGAGCCGGGCAGCACCGGGAACACTTGCATCGCGAGCTTGTCGGCCCAGCGCCAGTAGAGGAGCGCCGGATCCTTCGGCTTCCAGACCCCCTTGCCGGTGAGCTCCTGGTAGAGCGCGGCGGCCTTCTCGGCCTCCATGAGCTCGCCGTCGAACCACTGGCTGCGCGCGCGGATGCGGAGGCCGGTGGCGGCGGCGCCGTAGGGTAGATCGATCTCGAGGCGCGCCTCGTCGGCGACCTTGCCGGGGTTGGCGAAGACGCGGCGCACCTTGTAGATCGCGATGCCGTCGGAGACGGTGACGTCGACGGAGTGCGAGGCCTCGAAGAGCTTCTCGCCGAGCGCGCTCTCGAGCTCGTCGGCGGTGGCGGAGGTCGTCGTCGCGAGGGCGGTCACCATGGTCGCCACCACAGCGGCTCCCGATCTCGTGCGCATGGTTGGTACGACACCACACGCCTCCGAAGGTTTCCGGCATAATCGCCGCTCGAATCGGAGGGAACAGATGACCTTGGTCCGCGCGCTGATCGTGTCCTTGTCGCTCGCTGCAATGATCTCGTGCGGTCCGCCGCCAAAGGGTGGCGGTGGAGGAGGAGGTGGTGGTGGCGCCGGTGTCGACCCCGACGCCTGCGGCGACATCTCGTCCTCGGACGCAGGGCGCAAGCTCTATCAATTCCTCGTCGCGTCGGCCGAGCTCGATCGCCGCACGCTCGAGCTCGAAGGCTCGGTGCGGGACGCGTGTCGCAAGATGGCGACGGAGCTCGGCGTCTCGCCCGACGGTGACACGCGCACGGTGTGCAAGGCGGCGGCCGCGGCGCTCGAGGCCAACCTGCAGGTCTCGGTCAGCCAGGAGACGCGGATGGTCACGAAGTACGACCCGCCGGTGTGCACCACGGATGTCGACTTCACGGCGGAGGTCACCGCGCAGTGCGAGGCCAAGGCGCAGGCGGACATCGCCGTCACGTGCGAAGGCTCGTGCGGCGGCACCTGCAACGGCGCGTGCGAAGGCACCTGCCAGGGCTCGACGGGAGCCGGCGGTCAGTGCAACGGCGTCTGCCAGGGCACGTGCCGCGGCAGCTGCTCGGCGGACTGCCATGGCTACGCCGACGTGCAGGCGAGCGTGGAGTGCGAGGCGAGCGCGGAGCTGCGCGCCAGCTTGAGGACGGAGTGCACGGAGCCGAAGATGCGCGTCGAGCGCGAGACGATCACGGTGGTGGACGATGCGAAGTTCCAGGCCGCGATGCGCGCGATCGACGCGGGGATGCCGACCATCATCTCGGTCGGCAAGAAGTCGGAGCTGACGCTCAAGGCGTTCGGCGTGTGGGTCGTCGCCGGTGGACGCCTGGTGAAGGCGTCGGCCGATCTGGCCAAGCAGGTCGGCGACAAGGGCCTGTGCGTCGGCGTGCAGCTGGCGGCGTCGGTGGCGGCGGCGGCGCAGATCGAGGCGCGTGTGAGCGTCTCGATCGAGGTGTCCGC
>DATLEB010000346.1:0-7954 GCA_035525615.1 Kofleriaceae bacterium
CGAGCGCGGCCGTGTGCGTCCGCTCGACGAGGTCGCTGGGCGCGCCGAGCGCGGCGAGGTGCAGGCTCAGCTGGGCGAACGCCGGGATCGAGGCGTGCTCCATGCGCGCCGACAGCAGCCACGCCTCTGCGAGCGTCCGCCGCTCGGCCGCGCTCAGGTGCGCCACGCGCGGGGTCGCGTCGTCGGCCCAGCCCCTACCCGGCGTCACGTCGGGCAACCGCGCCTTGCCGCGGAGACGCAGCAAGCGCCCCTTGCTGCTGCCCTCACCCAGAAACGGCGTGGTGAGGAACTCGTGGATCACGGCGATCGCCCCGATGCCGAGGCCGACCAGCGTCGTCCCGAGGCCGATCTTGACCGCGTTGCCGACGGCTCGGCCCTTGGACTGCCCACCCTCGCGCAGCGGGCTGTGATCGCCGGAGACCACCTGCGCCGGCGGCAACGTCTCCGGGTTCTCGTCGAGCGGCGGCTTGCGAAGCCCCGACCGGATGAGCGCGATGCCCCCCACGAACAGCAGGAGGATCGGCACGACCACGAGGACCACGACGAAGAGGAGGATGTCCACGCGGCAAGTGTAGTCACCCGCCGCGTGAAGGACACGTGAAGCGCCCGTTAGAGCGTCACGCGACCGGCGTCGATCAGCGCCACGAGCGCGTGCCGCGTGGCACGCCACTCCGCCGTGAGCGGCGCGCTCGCCGCGCCGACCTGGCTGACCGCATCGAGGAGCGGAAAGGTGCGCGCCACGGGATCGCGGCGCCACGTGCCGTCGTCACCGCCGCGCCAGGTCCCGATGCCGGCGAAGACCTGCCGGCCGATGTGCACCACCCCGTCCGCGGCGATCGTGGCGAGGTGCGAGAACGCCGGCTCGACCGCGCGCAGCGGCAGCGTGCCATGCCCGGCCGTGGCCCAGCGAACCAGGGCGGTCGCGCCGCGCAGCACGTCGTAGAGGTAGTAGCGAGGAAACGCCGGCGCCAGCCACCTGGCCTCCGACTCGCGCTCCTCGGCGTTGTGCCGCGTGTCCGATGCGCGGACGAGCTGCCGCCCGACGAGGAATCCGGCTGCGCGATCGAGGGCCGCGGAGGGCCCACGCCGCAGCAGCGCCTCGAATGGCGGCACGGTGCCAACCATCGAGCTCGGGCATTCGCCCTCGACGAGATACGCCTTCTCGTCGCAGTTCAGGCCGCCGTCGCGCATCTGGTAGCGCTCGTACCACTCGCCCACCCACGGCAGCTCGGTGTCGACGTCGACCCCGCACGCCGCCAGCACCTGATCGATGCTTCCGAGCGCGCAGTGACACTGCGAATGACGCGCCGGATGTAGCCCGGGCGGCCAATCCTCGGGACGAAGCGGGAAGATGTGCAGCGGGTAGGCCTCGATCGCGGCGACCATCGCGCGCACCGCGCGCTCGGGGATGCGCCGCGCCAGGCCGAGCTCGAACAGGAGCACCATCTGCCACCACGGGCTGTCCCACTTGGGCCAGTAGGCGTCCTCGGCGAGGCTCGCCGCGGCGGCGTCGGAGCCAAGGTACGCGATGGCTTCGTCGAGCCCGGTGAGCTGCGCCGGCACCTCGACGTCGGGGATGGCGATCAGGCGCTCGCGTAGCGTGGCGACATCGGTGGCGGACGACACGGGCACATCCTACGCGCCTAGCGTAACGCGGCGCGCCCCGTGCCGACCACATCGCGCAACACGCGACGGAACGGCGCGCGCGGGGACAGCATGGACAGCACCGCGGAGGTGCCGAGCCGCGCGCGCCACAGCAGCAGCAGCGACGGCGGCATCGCCATGCCGCCCTGCGCGAGCACGCCACGCGTCGTGTCGGCCAGCTCGGAGTGATAGACGCGGTCCCAGCGGAACGGCTCGGCCGACGCGAACGGCGTCGCGACCGCACGCTCCCACGCACGATGCGCGTTCGTGGCCAGCGTGTCGGCGCGCCGGAGGAGCCCGCTCTTCGCCAGCGCCATGCGGAACTTCTCCGCGCCGGAGAACGCGTCCTCGTCGAGGATCCCGTGCCACAGCTGGCGATCGGCCTCGGCGGCGTCGGGCGCGAGCTCGACCGTGCACCCGAAATCGAGGAACCATACGTGCACGCCCCCGTCGCCCGTGCGCTCGATCAGGTAGTTGCCGGGGTTGGGATCGGCGTTGAAGAAGCCGTGCTGGAGCGGCGTGCCCCACGCCACGCGCACCATCGCCGTGGCCACCGCCGCCGTGATCGACGGATCGTCGTGCGGCAGCGCCGCCAGCGGGATGCCGCGTACCCGCTCCATCGTGAGCACGCGCTTGCTCGACAGCGCGTCGTTCACCTTCGGGGAGCGCACGACCGCGTCGTCCGCCCACGCCGCGCCGAATCGCTCCAGCGAGCGTGCCTCGGCCAGATAGTCGGTCTCGCCCAGGATCGCATCGCGCAGCGTCGCGATCGCCTCCGGGGAGAGCTCGCGGCCGAGCTCGCCGCCGGCGAGGCGTCGCGCGAACCCGTCGCTGGCGAGGTCACCGGCCAGCGCCTCGGCGATGCCCGGGTACTGCACCTTCACGGCGTACTCGACGCCGTCCTTGCCGCGCGCCGCGTGCACCTGCCCGAGCGACGCCGCGGCGATCGGCTCGTTGTCCCAGCGCTCGAACAGCTGCTGCGGCGGTGCGCCGAGCTCCTCCTCGATCACGTGCGCGATCGCCACGCCGGGCAGCGCCGGCACGCCGTCCCACAACGACGCCAGCTCGCGCGGCGCGCCCGCGGACGTGTAGGCCAGGAGCTGCGCCACCTTCGCCAGCCCGGCCTTCATCTCACCGGCGTGCTTGGCGAGCTCGCGCTCGGCGGCCTCGTCGACGATGCGGTCGTCGTCCGCCGACCCCGTCGGGTCGGTGGTCACGATCTGCTTGGCCCGCGCCCACATGCGCGCGAGCCCGACCTTCATGTCGGCACCGACGCGCCTGCGCAACCGTTCGCGTTCGTTCGTCATGGTTGGCCGTTCACAGAAGCACCGTATCAGACGGTTCACACTGACGCAGATCCCGACGGTCACGCATGGCACGTTCGATGAAATAGCCCCGGGCGTGCGTCTCGCTTTTCTGCTCGCGGTCGGTCTGGGCCTCGCGCCGGCCTGCTTCTACTCGACGGAGTCGCCGCTGCCCGCGGATTTCGGGGTGTGCGAGGCTGCGCCCGAGCCCGGCGTCTCCCCCGCGGCGCCGACCTACTACCGGGACGTGAAGCCGATCGTCGACCGGAAGTGCGCCGGGTGCCACATCGCCGACGGCGTGGCGCCCTTCCCGCTCACGACGTACGCCGAGGTCGAGCTCCACAAGCAGCAGGCGGCGTGGGCGGTCGAGAACAAGATCATGCCGCCGTGGCAGCCGGCCGATTGCTGCAATCACTATCGCGACGACCGCTCGCTCACCGCCGACGAGATCGCGACCGTCTCGTCGTGGGTCACCGCCGGCGCCCCCGAGGGCGACCCCGCCGACGAGCCGCCCGCGCCGCCGCCCGCGCCCGAGAGCCTGCCGCGCGTCGACGTGGACGTCACCATCGCCGAGCCGTTCACGCCGGCGCCGCGCGTCGGCAAGGACGAGATCCGCTGCTTCCTCCTGCCGCACGCCTTCACGACCAGGACGTACGTGGTCGGCACCGATCTCATCCCGTCCAACCGCCGCATCGCGCACCACGCCATCATCGTGGTCGTCGACGCCGACAAGGCGCGCGAGCTGGCGCGCAAGGACGGCGCCGACGGACGACCGGGATGGGACTGCTACGGGGGCGCCGACGAGCTCGACGTGCGCGGCACCGTCGGCGGCTGGCAGCCCGGCGACAGCCCGCGCGTCTTCCCCGCCGGGGTCGGCGCCGAGGTGAAGCCCGGCACGCAGCTCCTCCTCCAGATGCACTACGACACCGGCGCCGGCACCGGCGCCGATCAGCCGCGCGTGCAGCTCATGCTGTCGGACACCGTCGAGCGCGTCTCGCGCGGCGCGCCCGTCGGCAACCCGCTGTGGTTCGCCGGCGAAGGCATGGAGATCGCCGCCGGCGATCCCGACGCGATGGTCTTCTTCTCGTACGACCCGACGCTCGTGCTCGGCAAGGGCAAGGCCATCGACATCGAGAGCCTCATGGTCCACATGCACGAGCTCGGCACGATCGGTCGGCTCGCCATCCTGCGCAAGGACGGCACCACCGAGTGCCTGCTCAACATCACCGACTGGAACTTCCACTGGATGACGACGTACTTCCTCGACGCCCCGGTGCGCATCAACCCCGGCGACCACCTCTACGTCGAGTGCCACTGGGACAACACGCGCGCGAACCAGAAGCTCGTCGACGGCGAGCAGCAGGAGCCGCGCACGCTCGGCTGGGGCACCGACGAGGAGATGTGCGGCGGCGTCATCGGCTTCTCGGAGCCCATCTGATGCGGGCGCTCGCACTCGCGCTCGCGCTCGCCTCCGGCTGCGGCGCGTACACCAGCTACAAGCACACGCGCCTCGCGCCCGCCGGCAAGACGGACTGGATCATCGCGACGCAGCTGTCCGGCGCCGGCACCGGCACCTCCGACAACGCGCCGCTCCCCGAGCTCGCCGCCGGCGCGCGCCGCCGCGTGCACGAGCGCCTCGACGCCGGCGTCACCGCCACGTTCCTGCCGCTCGGCCCCGCGTTCTCGACGTTCTCCGCCGAGGCGTCGGGCAAGGCGTTCCTGGGCCGTCACGGACGCTGGTCGGCCGCCATCGCCGCCGGGACCGGCTACCGCATCACGTACTCGAGCGGCGCCACCATCGAGGGTGTGCACGTCGCGGCCCCGCTCATCCTCGCCGTCGACCTCGGCCGCCACCAGCTCGTGTACTCGCCGACCGCCGGCTACCAGCGCGTGTGGTCGACCGGCGCGCGCCCCGTCGACGTCCCGTTCGCGGGCTGGTCCCTCGGGTTCCGCTGGCAGCTGAACCACCGCTGGGCGCTCCTGCCGGAGGGCACCGTCGGCTACACGCCCGCGCGCAACTTCATGACCGAGGACTCGCGCCTCTTCCACGTCGGCGTGGCGCTGCTGCTCACGCGCTGACGCGATGCCTAGTTCGTGTCGACCGCGACGTGCGGTCCGCTGTCGTCGCTCCAGAACAGCTCGACGCGATTCTTGCCGGTCTTCTTCGCCCGATACAGCGCGCGGTCGGCGCGCCGTACCAGCTCCTCCGCGGTCTCGGCGCCGCTCTCGGGGAAGGCCGCGATGCCGAACGACGCGGTCACGTTGAGCACCGGCCCCTCGGCGCCGGTCGCCACGCGATGGTCCGCCAGCGCCGCGCGCACGCGCTCGGCCTGATTCAACGCGCTCACCAGCTCGGTGCGCGGCAGGATGAGCGCCAGCTCCTCGCCGCCATACCGCGCCGCCGTGTCGACGCCTCGCATCTGCTGCTTCACGATCGTCGCGACGTCGCGCAGCACGCGATCACCGGCGAGGTGCCCGTGCGTGTCGTTCAGCCGCTTGAAGTCGTCGATGTCCATCATCACGACCGCGAACGGCGTCCCGTACCGGCGCGACTGCTCGATCTCCTCCTCGATGCGCGCGTCGAAGTAGCGCCGCACGAACAGCCCGGTGAGACCGTCGACCATGGCCATCTCGTAGAGGTGCGCGTTCTCGAGCGCCGCCGCGACCTGCAGGACCAGCGACTCGAGCAGCCGCTGATCCTGCGCGTTGAACGCGTTCGCCTGTCGGCTCTGCACCACGAGCACGCCCTCGCACGAGCCGTGCAGATGGATGGGCACGCCCAGCCACGACTTCACGCCGTCGGGCTGATCGTCGAGGAACAGGGGCTTCTGCTCCAGCACGACGCGCCCCACCGCACCCTCGGTGCGCGCCACGCGCAAGCGCGCGAACTCGTCGCGCGCGCGGTCGTAGCAGTCGACGACGAAGCGATCGGTCTCGCGCTCGGCGCCGCGGTGCACGAGCGCCATGGTCTCGGCCGCAGGGATCGCGCGCAGGGTCTCGCGCGCCACGGTCGCCACCAGCTCGGGCAGCTCGAGCGACGCCGCCAACCCACGCGCCGTGGTGTCGAGGATCTCGAGCTCGCGGACCCGCGCCCGCAGCGCGTGCGACGTGCGCGAGAGCCGGTTGAACACCAGGTTGATGAGCACGTACGTGGCCGCGAGCAGCGCGAACCCGAGCATGCGCTCGCCGTGGTACAGGACGACCACCACCGCGGCGAGCGGCAGGAGCGTCACCTCGGCGACCATCCCGGGGACGGCCTGCTTCCAGAAATACGTGGCAACCGCGCGCCCACCGAGCGCCTGACGCACGCCCTGCAGCGCGTTGTGCGCGACCAGCAGCACGCCGCCGATGGCGAGGACGCGCCACGTCACCTCGAGCTCGGTGTGCAGATCCGACGGCGGTCCCACGAGCCATGCCGCCCCCGCGACCAGCGCACCCGTGATGCCTCCGAAGTAGAGGACGTAGCCGGCGTGCTCGGCGCCGCGCGGCTCTCTCGCGCGCACGAAGCGCACGATCGAGTCGACGGTGAGCGCCAGCGCCACGAGCAGCCCCGCGCCGATCGGCCCGAGCGCGGCAGCGGCCGCCACATGGAACCCCGTGTCGAGCGAGAGCACGCTGTCGGGCACGATGCGAAACGCCATCGCGCGCGTGGCGAGGATGACGAGCAGGAACACCGCGAACGTCACCGGGCCGTGGTGAGTCGGCGCGACGCTCGACGCGTCGAGCGCCCAGCCCGCAAGGACACCCCACCCGATAGCTCCCACGAGGAGTGTGAAGCCGAGCTGTGCGCTTGGGCGGCGAATCATGGTCGGACCAGCGGTCGCGAGGTACCACGTCGCACGCCTCGCATGCAGCCCGAAAGCGACAAGGCCCGGTCCCCCGTGATCGGAGGCCGGGCCGCAGTCCCAGAGGGAACGGTCGTGGCGGCGGTCGTTAGATGTCGATGACGACCACGCCGCGCTCTTCTCGATCGCGCGCGGGTGGCTGTGCGCCGGCCGGGTCACGGTCGCGGCGCGGGGACTCGAGGGGCATTTCAGGACGGCGCTCTTGCTCGCGCCGCTTCTGCTCCTCTTCGCGTCTCAAGATCTCTTCGATGATCCAGGGATCCAGCATCGGGGACCGCCTTTCGGCCTTGGCAGGGTTTGAATCCGCCCTTCTGCTCTATAGACGTCCGTTCTCCGCAAATGTTTAGCTGCAAGCTATGCGCCCGGGCACTGAAGGCGCTGACTCCAAAAGGATAACGCTCGGGAACTCTTCGCGGTATAGCCGATCGGGCAGGAAAAACAGGTAGGTGATCGTGACGCCAAAACGTGACGCGCTATGACCGCAAAGGGGGTCGCCTGGCCCCACCAAGGCTAGCAGGCCCCCAGTTCCCCAGCACGTCAGCCAACTTACCTGGTGTAGGTGTGCTTCGACACTTTTTGCGTAGTGCGGGCGCAAAAGTGTCACCCATAGCGGATCACCGAGAGCGAGATCACTCTCTCGACTCCCGACTCTCGACTCCCGCTCCGGAGCGATCTCTCTAGTCGAGATCGCGCAGACGCCAGCGTCCGTCCTCGCGTACGAACTTCACTTCGAAACCGGCGCCGTACCGCATGAACGCTTCGTTGCCGCGCTCGTCGATGGGCTCGGCGATGTTGGCCTCGAGCATGTTGATGAGCTCGGCCATCTCCTGCTTCCGCTCGCCGGCGAACTGCGTCTTCATCTTCTCGACGTTCATGAGCGCCGCGTACGACTTGGGGACGAAGCGCAGCATCACGTCCCACCGCTCGAGGCGATACGCGCGCAGGAACGAACGGAGCGCGTCGCGCGGCGTCGACTGATCGTAGAAGGCGAGCGGGTTCTCGGCGATGCGCCACCCGCCGGACTCGTGCACCAGGTGGAGCGTGTCGCCGATGCCGTAGGTCAGCTCGGCGGTGACCTCGATCTTGCTCTTGCGGCCGGTGAGGCGCGACGCGGTGTCGGAGACCTCGCGCGGGTTGTCGCGCATCATGCGCACGAACTCG